>JBALTG010000175.1:0-2789 GCA_036964625.1 Motiliproteus sp. | reverse complement strand
TTATGGTTGTAGCTATGGTTGTAGCTATGGTTGTAGCTAAGGTCATTAGCCTGAAGGGATCGACCTGCAGCAGAGCGCGGCAGGCCGGGGGCAACGAATGCTAGGCGAAACGCAGCATCCGGACTATTTTTGCGGAATCAGCCCTTGCTGGATTTTTTCTGCTCATCAAGCAACAGATCCAGCGCTTTGAGCAGGTCCAGTGACGATAGCATCCCCACCAGCTCCTGTTCTTTGTTGAGTACCGGCATCGCGCCGAAGCGGTGCTGGGTCAATACTTTGGTGGCTTTAGCAATGGTGTCGTAGGTGTGAGCCACCATCACATTGCGGGTCATCAGATCGCCGACACTGAGGTTATCGTCGAGGTTATAGATATGGGAAAGATCCGGTGCCTCATCGACCCACTCCGGCCGGCGTAGATCGCGATCGCTAATAATCCCGACCAGATTACGCGCCTCATCCACCACCGGCATATGCCGGATATCGTTCTCGCGCATCCGGAAAAAGGTCTGACGGATACCGTCATCAGCCTTCGCTACCAGTACTTTAGAGGTCATAAAATTACTAACTTTCAGGGGCATTACCAACTCCTTGGAAAACAAACAACCTCCGCAGCCGCAAAGGCGGTGCGGAGAGGGACCGATGCTCAGTGCGGAGGGTAGTGGCGTAGCAGCACGCCATCGGCACCGAAGATGTAGGTGCCAATATCATAGCGATAGATTTTCTTGCCATCACCCAGGGTATACGGCTTGATCTCGCCCAGCAGCTCGACCAATTGGGCGATGCTGGTTTTACCCTCGACAAGCGTCGCCAGCATCTCCGGAGTGGTTTTATTCGCCTTCGCCTTCTGCGAAAGGTTATGCTTAGGAACCACTGTTTGCGGGTATGTGTTGGTCGTCGCAGCGCCAGACTGAGTCCCCTGCTGAGGCTGGACAGCCGGGGGGGCACAGCCAGCCAATGCCAGCAGTAGAACAGAAACGGTTACAGCCAGATGTTTCAAATGCGTCTCCTTCAGCGTTACGTTCGCATTACTAATGCTGGATTATGAAGGATGTTGAATAAATCGCAAATCGACTAAACATTTATGCGGAGTTAGGGTCCAATGTTTGCCTGTTTTAGGATTCGCCCCTTAAACCGCAGCGCGACAGTCCTTATCTTTCCCGCCTGCACTATTAACACTCTACATTGCCGCACTCTATTGCCGCACGACTGCCTTCGATGGAATTGACTATGCGCCTGATCTTATTATTGCTTCTCGCCTTTACGCTGCCCGCTTATGCCGCGCAATCGCTGCAGCTGCTCTACTCCGGAAATCTGGATGGTGAACTGGAGCCCTGCGGCTGCTCGCTCGATACCGACTACGGTGGCCTGCAGCGACGTGCCACCCTGATCGATCAACTGCTGCGCGACGATCCCGAGTTGTTACTTATTTCAACCGGCGGACTGTTTTCACCCGAACCGGACAACAAGAAGATTAAACACGGCTTTATTCTGACCGGGATGGCTCAACTTAATTACGATGCCATCGGCATCCAGTGGACCGACCTGGTTCATGGCGAAAAGATGTTGCTTGAATCGGGTCTGCCATTCGCCGTAGGTAACTGGAAATCCGAGCAGATCGCCCGTTCCAACACATCGGACCGCGCCGCCGACAAACTGTTTTTCAGTCAGTGGCTGGACCCGCTCAGCTCTACCTTTACGACCATGCAATCCCTGTCGCCCATCAGCACGGAGACCCAACCCCTGCAGGACGCGTTTCGGCAAGCCAAACAACAGGGAAAACTGACCGTTCTGGCGACCACCCTCGAACTCGACGCGGCCCAGCAGCTGTTCGACCTGAGCGCTATCGACATATTGATAACCAAGGCGGCTTACGAGGCTTATGGCGAGCCGCAACGACTGGGGAACACACTGGTACTGCAACCAGGCTCTCGCGGTCAACGACTAGGGCTGCTCAAGCTTGAACTGAACCAGCAACAGCGCATCACCAGCTGGCAGCACCAGGTGATTGACCTACCCGACACCATCGCCGATGCACCCCAGCTCGATAGCTGGTATGCGGACTATAACGACGCACTGCGCCAGGATTACCTGGAACGGGTCCAGATACGCAAAGCGCTCAACAGCGGAGAATCCCCCTACCTGGGGCAGCAGCAGTGCCTGGCGTGCCATGCCGAACAGCACCAGATCTGGAGCCAAAGCGAACATGCCAAGGCGTTCGACGATCTGGTTGCCGTCGGAAAGTCCTATGACAGCGAGTGCGTCAGCTGCCATAGCGTTGGATTCCAACAATCCGGAGGCTACCTGGATCAGGAGCTGACCAGCAATCTGGCCGCGGTGCAGTGTGAAAGTTGTCATGGCGCAGGCCGTGAACACGCCGCCAGCGCGGGCAAGACGGCGGTCCCCAACAAGGATATGGCCCCCGAACAGATCTGCGCCCAGTGCCACACCCGTGATCACAGCCCGGCCTTCAACATCGATACCTATTGGCCCAAGATCGCCCACCCGGGCAAGCCGGTGTTAGCAAGCGATCAGTAATGGCGAACCGCGAACCGGCTGAATCCAGCCGGTTCAGCGCTGGATGGTTTGTTCTTTAAGGCACACGTATCGCCAACGCAACGCTGTCGGGTTTCGACCCGACACATGCAGCGCCGCGGCTGCTCAGTGTCGGTAGCTGCCTGTTATCGGCACAGAATCAGCATCTAGCAGGCGGCTGGAGTCGGCCCTTTATAGTCACTCAGGAGAGGACGCGAGGTGGCTGCTTCATCTACTTAGCGGCCATCGTTACTGAC
>JBALTG010000174.1:0-6894 GCA_036964625.1 Motiliproteus sp. | reverse complement strand
GACGATGCCCCGGTTTCAACCACCAAAGACAGCAACGGCGCCATCCTCAATGGCGGCGACAACGTCACCCTGATCAAGGATCTGGACGTCAAAGGCGCCGGCTTCACCGCCAAACGCGGCACCGCCGTGCGCGGCATTTCACTGACCGACAACCCCGAGCAGATCGAGGGCCGGGTCAACGGTGTACGCATCGTGCTGCTGACCAAGTTCCTCAAGAAGTCGAACTGAGGCCAATAGTAAACCCGACAGCCATCAACTGTCGGGGTAAAACCCGACGCTAGCAGCGCCTATCCTTCGAACCCTATCCTTCCAGAGCCTGAGTTTCCCGCGCTAACGCCTTGACCCGCGCCGGACGCGACATCACCCGTTCGCGATAGGCGTTTAGGTTCGCCTGCGGGATCGGTTGCTCATACGTAACCCCCCACTGCAAGGTGTGTGCAAGCAAAATATCCACCGCCGTGAAGCTATCGCCCAGCAGGTAATCCTGGTCACCTAGGCCTTGACTGAGAAGCGCTAAAGCCTTCTGGTACTCCCAACCCGCGGTCGCGAAGATCTCTTTGACCCGATGTTCCTCCGGCAGGGCAAATTTATGTTTTGCCATTGTCCACAGCGGCTGCTCCAGCTCACTGACCGCAAAGTAACTCCACTGCATGAACAGTCCGCGTGCGGCGCTGCCGACGGCGGGAATGATCGCGCTGTCGCCGTAACGATCCGCCAAGTGGCTGACAATCGCGGCCGATTCGAACATGACCAGCTCGTTATCCTCAATCACCGGCACCTTGCCGGCCGGATTCATCGCCAAAAATGCGGGCGCGCGGTTGTCGCCCTTGGAAAAATCGATCAGCTGATAGTCATAATCGAGCCCCAGCTCCTCGAGCAGCCAGGTGATCCGCAGCGAGCGGGAATTGGGAAAGCCATAGACCTTGAGCATGGTGGTGATCCTCGGTACTGAGCGTTAACAATCTGGCCTAGCAGCGGTCAGCATAGCCGCCGCCAGCCGCACTGACAAGCGGCCTCAAGACGGTACTTAAGTTACTACTTCGGCAACTACTGAGGCGACAACTGCGGCTACTGATAACGGTGTTTAAAGGCGCTGTAGTAGAGCACCGGAATCACCACCAGAGTGAGCAATGTTGACACCAGGATACCAAAAATCAAACTGATTGCCAGGCCATTAAAAATCGGATCATCGAGGATAAACAGTGCGCCGATCATCGCCGCCAGCCCGGTCAGGATGATCGGTTTGGCGCGCACCGCACCGGAGCGGATCACCGCCTGCTCGAAGCCGACACCGCGCGCCGTTTCCTGATTGATAAAGTCCACCAGCAGGATCGAATTGCGCACAATGATCCCCGCCAGCGCGATCATGCCGATCATCGAGGTCGCCGTGTACTGAGCCCCTAGCAGCCAGTGACCGGGCATCACCCCGATGATCGTCAATGGAATCGGCGCCATGATAATCAGCGGCACGCGGTAGGAGCGGAACTGAGCCACCACCAGCAGGTAGATCATGATCATACCGACCCCATACGCGATCCCCATATCCCGGAACGTCTCGTAGGTGATCTTCCACTCGCCATCCCAGAGCACCGCCACCTCGGTCAGGCCGGTAGGCTGATTGATCAGATGCTGGGCAACGTCCGCCGGGGCCTCCTTGATCAGCGCGTACATGCCGTAAAGCGGGCTGTCCAGCTGCCCCGCCATATCGGCCACCACCATCACCATCGGCAGCATATTCTTATGTACGATAGGGGTATCGATCTGCCCCTTGCGCAGCGTCACCAGATCAGAGACCGAGACCCGCGTGCCGTCCTTGGCGGTCAGTTTAAGGGTTAGAATCTGCTCCAGATCGAGCTTGGCGGCCTCCTCCACCTGCAGCCGGATCGGCACCGGATACTTCTGCCCCGGCAGGTGCAGTGCGCTGACATCCTTGCCCCCCACCGAGATCTCGATCAGCTCGACGATCTGGGCGTAGGCCACCCCCAAGCGACTGGCGCGATGGCGGTCGATCAGCAGCTGCCACTGCTGCTGCGATTCGGGCAGGTAGATATCTATATCGACGATATCTGAGGTCTGCCTGAACTGCTGCTGCAGGGCTCGCGCGGCCTGCTCACGCTGCGGGGCACTGGGGCCGTAAACCTCGGCTACGATCGGTGCCCACACTGGAGGCCCCGGCGGCACTTCGGAGATCTTCACATTCGCGCCGTAGGGCAGTGCCCGGCGCTGCAGCTCGGCACGCACCGAGCGCGCCACGCTATGACTGTCCCGGTCACGCCGGGACTTATGGACTAAGTTGACCTGAATATCACCCAACTCCGAGCTGTTGCGCAGGAAGTAGTGGCGTACCAGGCCGTTAAAGTTGATCGGTGCCGTGGTGCCCGCATACAGCTGCATGTCTGTCACCTCCGGTACCTGACGCAGATACTCGGCCAACTCGCCCAGCAACCGTTGCGTCGTCTCCAGTGTCGCCCCTTCAGGCAGATCGACCATCACCTGAAATTCAGATTTGTTATCCAACGGCAGCATCTTCAGTACCACCCTCTGGGTCGCGGGCAGAGCGACCGCCGCGGCGATGAGCAGCAGAATAGCGGCCCACAACCCCCAGCGCGCCCGGCGCGAACGCAGCAGCGGACCGACCAGCGCCTGAAATAACCGATCCACCCGGCCGCTTGCCTCTGCGGGCTGCGGCTGCCCGGCAGGCGCCGGATTGTGCTTCAGCAGCTTACCGCTAAACCAGGGGGTGATCACAAAGGCGACCAGCAGCGAGATCAACATCCCCATGCTGGCGTTGATCGGAATCGGCCCCATGTAAGGCCCCATCAGCCCGCTGACAAACGCCATCGGCAACAGTGCCGCGATCACCGTAAAGGTCGCCAGAATGGTCGGCCCACCCACCTCGTCGACCGCCAACGGAATCAATTCCGACAGTTTTCTGACCCCCTGCTGCATATGCCGGTGAATATTTTCCACCACCACGATCGCGTCATCGACCAGGATCCCAATGGAAAAAATCAGCGCGAACAGGGACACCCGGTTCAGGGTAAAACCGTAGGCCCAGGAGGCGAACAGGGTTATCGCCAAGGTCACGACGATCGCCACGCCGACGATGAGCGCCTCGCGCCAGCCCATGGCCAGCAGCACCAGCAACACCACCGCCAGGGTCGCAAAGAGCAGCTTGCCGATTAAGGTGTTGGATTTTTCGGCGGCAGTTTCGCCATAATTGCGGCTGATACTGAACTCAATATCAGCCGGGATCAGAACATTTTTGACCGCGTCCAGACGCGCCTTCACCGCATCCGCGATATCCACCGCATTCATGCCCGGCTGTTTCGCCAGCGCCAGGGTGACCGCCGGATAGAGCGCTTGCTTGTCGTGGTGCCAGGCGATCTGCGTCGGGGTCTCCGCCCCCAGAGTGAGCGTGGCAACATCCTCGAGATACACCGCCACGCCGGCATGCACACCGACCACCAGCTGCTTGAGCTGCTCCAGATCATTCAGAAAACTGCCCGCCTGGACCAGGATCTCGCGGTTATCCTGCACCAGCGGCACCGGTGCCGAGGTGACATTGTTAGCGCCAATCATCTGCCGAATACGGTCATAGCTGATACCGAAGCCGTTCATCCGCACCGGATCCAGACGGACGCTAGCGGTCAGGCGGTTTTCACCGAGGCTGTAGATAGCGCGAGTGCCGGGAATCCGTTTCAATTCGGACTCTAACCCGTGCGCCACCTGAGTCAGCTCCAGGTGCGAGCGCTGCGGGTTTTTGGACCAGAGGGTGATCCCCACAATCGGCACATCATCGATCCCCTGGGGCTTGATAATCGGTGCGCCAACCCCGGCGATCTTCGGCAGCCGGTCAAGATTGGAATAGATCTGGTTATAGAGGCTGACGATGGCATCGTTGCGGGTTTTACCCACCTCGAAGATGACGATGATCAAAGCACCATTAGGCCTCGAAAAGGAGTACAGGGTATCGATCCCTTTAAGCTCGGAGATCACCTGCTCGGCCGGGTTCGTCACCAGACTCTCGACCTCCTCCGGGGTGGCACCCGGAAACGGAATATAGACATCGGCAAAGGTCACATCGATCTGCGGCTCCTCCTCTTTGGGCGTCACCAGCACCGCAAAGATCCCCAGTAACAGCCCCATAATGGCTAACAGCGGCGTCAGTGCCGAATGTTGAAACGCTGCGGCTATACGTCCTGAAATCCCCATTAAATCAATCTCCGTTTTTCACTGCCGCCGCAACGCGGGCGATCTGGTCATCGGCCTTGAGCCCCGCCAGAATCTGAATTTGATCGCCCGAGCGCCTGCCGGTACGCACCTGAGTTAGCACCCACTTCCCCTCAAACTGGCGGTAGACCGCGGTCAACGCATTCGGATGCAGCAGCGCCGTCTGCGGAATCAGGATCTGCTCACGCTCGGCGGCAACAAACGCCACCTTCACCAGCATCCCCGGGTGAAGCTTGGCGTCGAGGTTATCGAGGTTGATGCGCAGCTTGAACGCATGTGTGCGCGGATCAGCAAAACTAAACCGCACCGAATCACGCGAGCGCAGGCGGGTACCATCGGCCAGGGTGATCACAAACTCAGTGGTACTGCTGACCCGATCCAGATACCGCTGGGGAATATCGGTAACCGCGCGCATCTGCGCCAGTGAATAGCCGGAATAGAGTTTCTGCCCGGGGGCCACGGTCTCTCCGAGCTGGACATGACGGGCCGTGACCACGCCCGCGAAGGGGGCTTTAACCACGGTGTAGCCCTGCGCTTCCTTGGCCCGCACCAGGTTCGCGGTCGCGGTTTTGACTGCGCTGCTGCTACGGCTAGCCGCCGTCCGCGCCTGATCCAACTGGCCCTGTGCGATCGCAGCGGTTTTGAACAGTGCTTGCAGCCGCTGCAGATTCAACTGCGCCTCGACATTGGTCGCTTCTGCACGGCTCAGTTCGGCAACCGCCGCATCCGCCGCTGCCGACTGTTCACGCCGGGTGATCTCCAGCAACACCGATCCGGCAGGAACAAAGTCGTTAACATCGTAGTTGAGCGCGACGATCCGACCCTGGGTCTGCGCCGACACGGTGGCAGCATTCACCGCCTCTAGCGTGGCATCGAGCTCCAGCATCCGTGGCTGCAGCACCGGAGTGATCACAATCAGCTCATCAGCCGTCGCGGCATAGACGCTAGCCGTAGCAAGCCAAACCGGCAGGCACATCACACTCACTAGCCATCTGCGCAGCAACATAGTAAAAACCTCTGATAAATTAACTTTTTGAGCCTAGACGCAAGCAACCCTGATCACCGGCGGTTTAAGACGTGCGTAATGGCAACCGGGCAGACAGCTCACAGATGCCGTGCAGCAATTCCAACAGTTGCGGGTCGCTGAGACGATAGTAGATGGTCTGTGCCTGGCGTCGGGTCTCGACCACGCCAGCCTGGCGCAAAATCGCCAGATGCTGCGACAAGGCTGACTGCGACAACGGTATACCCGCATTCAGATCCCCCACCGAGCATTCTCCCTGCGCCAACTGACACAACACCATCAACCGGTAACGGTTGGACAGCTGACGTAAAAAGCGCTGCACCTGGTCGGCCCGTACCGCCAGCTCCTGAGGTTCAAACTGCATTCCGCCACTCCTGTCTTTTGAGTTAGCAAAATATAAACTTTAAGTTTAGAATTGTCTACTTTAGAACCATCTACCTTAGAAGAAAGCGAATATACGAGTTAACTCAACCCATTCATACCCAGACCGTACCAACTCAGGAGCACTCTATGCTGTTATCCCTTGCCGATCTGGCCGCACAAGCAAATCCGGGCATTCGCAAACTCTGCGCCGACAGTGCTCATCAGGAGTGCTGCCAACAACAACACGCCCTGGTTATAGATGTCCGCGAGACCCAGGAGTGCCAACAGAACCCGGTTAACGGTTCCATCAACATCCCCCGCGGCATCATCGAGATGGCGTTACCGCAGCAGGTTCAGGATCCTCATCACCCCATCTATCTGCATTGCGGCACCGGCATGCGCGCCACCCTGGCCGCCGAGCAACTGATCAAACTGGGTTACACCCGCATCAGTGTCATCCAGGCGCCCCTGGAGACGCTCCGTAAAGTCCGGAGCGCACGCTGATGACCCGGCCTGCTCCAGCAACGCCCACCCCGGCACTGCAGATCGACTACTACACCGACCTGCTCTGCATCTGGGGCTGGATCGCCCAGCGCCGCAATGACGAGGTGAAGCAGCAGTGGGGAGGTCGGGTCCAGATCAACCCGCATTTCACCGATATCTTCGGCGATCGCGCCGGACGCATGGCGCAGCAGTGGGGTGATCGCGGTGGCTACGCGGGTTTTGCCGACCACGTACAGCAGGCTGCCGCCCCCTATAAGACCGCGCCGGTGCATGCCGATGTATGGCGCAGGGTACGCCCAACCAGCTCCTTTCCTGCCCAGCTGATCGTCAAGGCCAGCGCACTCAGCGCCGGTCGCGCAGCGGCAGAAGCGCTGGAGTTAACGCTGCGGCAGCAGTTCTTTATCGATGCGGTCGATATCAGCTGCTGGGACAATCTGATCGACATTGCCGCTAACGCAGGGCTCGATAGATCAGCCCTGCACGCGGAAATCAATCAGGGGCGTGCCGCTGCCGCCTTGATGGCCGATTACCAAAAGGCTCGGCAGCAACAGGTCAAGGGAAGTCCTTCCTGGGTGATGAACGATGGCCGCCAGGTGCTCTACGGTAACGTCGGCTACCGGGTTCTGAGCGCCAATATAGAGGAACTGCTGCATTAAGCCCTCCGAAGTTGAAGCCTGCTGGTGCTAGCCCGTCGGTCATCGTGATGATCGACTGCCATATAGAGGAACTGCTGCATTAAGCCCTCCGAAGTTGAAGCCTGCTGGTGCTAG
>JBALTG010000173.1:0-7233 GCA_036964625.1 Motiliproteus sp. | reverse complement strand
GCCAAAAATGCGCGTCAAATCTGGCCAAAATACAGGTTTCGCAGTAGGTCAGTCTATTCTCGGTCAGCCTCCTAGGCCGCGTTGAGCAACCGGATCTGCGGGTTCAATGAGGTTCCTTGGATCAAATTCAATTTTCTCATGGTAGGAATAAACCGATTCCATTTACTGACTTCTCCCAACGCGGCCATCCCAACACAATATTTTGAACATCTTTTGATCGGACGCTCATGGACCTTCCTGAAAATCACATCTGCAATACCTCGGCCCAGTGCCGATTTAGTTTCAACAATAAACACATCCGGGCTGATTTGTATCGACTTATCAGCGGATGAGAACTGCAGATCGGTATCGATGGTCATCCGCTCACCACCGCTTTTTGCCACCAATGTAATCCGCTTATAGCGCAGGTCGAGTGCGCGTTTCAGATCGTATTGGAATGGCTTACCGTAATGGTTTGAATAGGTGTTCTGGGCAAACTCAAAAGCCTCGGCAGAAAGGCTATCGAGTTTCTCAGGATCATAGGGCAAGCGGTGCTTGACGGTCATTCCGCGCTTGCCCTTAACCTTGACCTCGAGAAAACAAAGATCGGCATCGGCATAACGACGGACCCGGACCTTAAACCCCTTTCGTAGGCCCTGATGGTGTTCATAGTAAGCACTACGCTCAGGATCATCAAAATAACGGGTGTCGTAGGTAAACGAACGGCAGTTATCGATATCCAGAATGTCAAAACCCTCGGCTAGCTCTGCAATCACCTGCTGCAAGACATTGCTTGGCACCACGTATTTATTGTCAACCCGGGAAAGCATTTCCGCTTTCTGGTTGAGCCCTTCGAGGCTAATGGGACTAAAACTGTTCAGTAGCCAGGCCAGGTGGTGCTTGCGATCATTATGCATAGTCATCACATTCCCCTAATTTCGATAGTAGACGTTGATCTTGACGAGATCGTTGACGTAGTTCAGTTCGGTGATGTGGAAACTCATGACCTCCACGCCAAGCCTCTCTGAGAGCTGGACACGCATCAACTCGGTATCTGAGAGTACATGCGGGTCAATTTTGTCGAGCGTCAACTTGGCACTGCTGGCCGATTTGAGCATTTGCGGATGATCCAGAATCCAGGTACCGAGAAGGACGAACAGCGTGATCGACACCACCATGGTCAGGCTGGTGCCCTGGACTGAACAGATGACCGCTATCGCGATCGATCCGAAAAAATAGGCGATCTCGATTTTATCAATCTGCTCGGAGCGAAGGCTGAACAGCGCCAGAATGGCGAACAAGCCGAATCCTGCGGCAATGCTGAACTCAACACTCGACAGAATAGTAAGAACCGCGAATGCAGAAATGTTGAACATCGATGCGGTGGTGGCCAACTCCCGGTCACGGTAGCGGCGGTAATACATGACGAAGATCAGGAGCACGATGGCGACGGTATCGATGGCAAACCGAGCGGCGAGATCCCAGATCGGGTCGTTGATAATGATGGTTTGCATGGCGATTCCTGATTGTCATTAAAGTGCCATCAGGTTGTCACAACACATCAGTCAGCAGAACCATCCTACGTCCGGTGAACTTTTGGACCTTGGTCTTAAATTGGTCCGACTCAGGCCTTAGACCCCGTATCCGCAAACCGCTTGCAGGCCAGAGAATCTGGCCAATAGCGTCCTTGCGCCTCTGCGATTCAGATAGCGAAGATCAAGACAACAATGCCAGGCCTATAAAAAACAGTGCGGGGATGTGACGCAGACGGGGGCTCAACGGCCTCGATAGGTCGAGTAGCTGTAGGGCGCAATCAGCAGGGGTACATGGTAGTGCTCGGAAGCGTCGGCGATGCCAAAACGCAGCACCACCTGGTCCAGAAAAGCCGGCTGCGGTAGCGCCAGCCCCTGACTGCGATAATAGTCGCCAACGCTGAAGACCAGCTCGTAAACACCGGTTACAAACTCGGCACCGGCCAGCAGGGGTTGGTCGCAGCGACCCTCGGCGTTGGTATGTCGCCGAACCAGCAGCCGTCGCTCCGGCTCGATGCGGTACAGCTCAACCAAGATGCCGCCACCGGGACGCCCCTGAGCCGTGTCCAATACATGGGTGGTTAGATTGCCTGCCATTGCTTAAAACGCCTGATGAAGTGGGTCGGTTTTAGGGGGGCTGAACCGCCCTGCTAATATTTACTACGGCCATGCTGCCTACTGCAATCTGGCCTATTACAGTGCGGCCTTCTACAGTGTAGTCCAGCCGGATTGGCGGGTATTGTGGGAGCCAAGCTCACGGCGATCTTGTCATTCTTTAGCAAAGCCTCGCCTGCAGGCGGGCTCCCACGGTGTTATCGGTGTGGTCTTGTGGGAGCCGGGCTCCCGGCGATCTTTTCAATTTTTTGGCGTAGCAATGGTAATCTCATATCAACGCTATCTTATGCACAGCCGCTGGCCCTGTGGATAACTTTCCCTTTACAGGATTTCTCTTGCCTGTCTACACTGATTAAGGCTAAACAACCGTTTACAACATAATCATTGTCACTGAGGCACCCTAACTTGCGCAGCGATTATCCCCGAGATCTGATCGGCTACGGTGCCAGCCCGCCCCATCCACACTGGCCGGGTGATGCCCGTATCGCGCTCTCCTTCGTGCTTAATTACGAAGAGGGTGGCGAGCGCTGCACCCTGCACGGTGACACCGAATCCGAAACCTTCCTGTCTGAAATGCCCGGCGCCCAAGCGCTCGCCGGGGAGCGCAACCTGAGCATGGAGTCCTGCTACGCATACGGTAGCCGCGCCGGTGTCTGGCGGCTGTTGCGGCTGTTCGCTGCGGAGCAGATTCCGCTGACGGTGTTTGCCGTGGCGATGGCTGTCGAACGCCATCCCGAAGTGGTTCGGGCCATGGTCGCCGCCGGACACGAGATCTGCAGCCACGGCTATCGCTGGATCGATTATCAGTGCCTTGATGAGGCCGAAGAGCGTGACCATCTGCACCGGGCAATCGAGATCATCCGCCGGGTCACCGGCCAGCGGCCCCTAGGCTGGTATACCGGCCGCAACGGCCCCAACAGCCGTAAACTGGTATTGGAAGAGGGGGGCTTTAGTTACGATTCGGATGCTTACGACGATGATCTGCCCTACTGGGTCGACAACGCGGGCAAAGGCCATCTGGTGATCCCCTATACGCTCGATGCCAACGACATGCGTTTTGCCACCGCGCAGGGCTTCAACAGCGGCGAGCAGTTCTACCAGTACCTCAAGGACAGTTTCGATACCCTGTATGCAGAGGGCGTAACCAGCCCCAAGATGCTGTCGATCGGGCTGCACTGCCGCTTAGCCGGGCGCCCCGGACGGATCGCCGCGCTGGCACGCTTTATCGCGTATGTCCGCAGCCACGACCGGGTCTGGTGCACCCGCCGCATCGATATCGCCCGGCACTGGCAGCAACAGCACCCTTATGTTCCCGCCAATGGCGGCGGCCAGCCCTTTCAACATTGCCACCCCAACCAGATGAGCCGTGCGGCCTTTATCCGTCAGTTCGGCGCTATCTACGAGCACTCCCCCTGGATCGCCGAGCAGGCCTGGGATCGCGGCCTGAGCCCCGCGCATAACACCGTCGAGGGCCTGCACCGGCTGCTGGCGGAGATACTCGAGCGCAGCGACCACCCGACCCAACTGACGCTGGTCAACGCTCATCCCGATCTGGCAGGCAGCGCCGCACTTGCCGGGGAACTCAGCCCGGCCTCCAATGCGGAGCAGGCCGGTGCCGGTATCCAGCACTGCAGCGCCGCCGAGTTCGCCCGCTTCCGCCAGCTCAACCAGGCCTATCAAGCCAAATTCGGTTTTCCGTTTATCAAGGCGGTCAAGGGCAGCCACCGCGAGCAGATCCTGGCCGCGTTCGAGGCGCGGCTGCAGCACAGCCCGGCGCAGGAGTTCCAGCACGCGCTGGCAGAGATCAACAAAATAGCGCTGTTGCGCCTACAGACGCTGTAGCTGTTTAACGCAGCAGTCGCCCTGGCCGCTTTTTCTCAAAACCAGGGCGGCGCGCAGCACAGCTCGATCACCGCACCGCGAGAGTACGCCATGAGCACAGACGCTAAAGCCGATTTTACCCCGCTGATCAATCTGGCCGATGCCCGGCTCGGCACCCAGGCGATCTCGGTGACCGATGACTGGTTCGCACCCGTCGAGCGGATGCTGCAACCCCAGCCTCCAGTATGGAAAGAGGGGCTGTTCGACGACAATGGCAAGTGGATGGACGGCTGGGAGTCGCGACGCAAACGGGTTGAGGGCTACGACAGCTGCGTGCTCCGGCTGGGGGTCGCCGGAGTGATCAAAGGGGTGGATATCGATACCGCCTTTTTTACCGGCAATTTTCCCCCCTCCGCCTCCCTGGAAGCCTGCTTCTGCCGCGACGGCGATCCTGACGCCCAGAGCGACTGGACCGAGATTCTGCCCGCCGTCACCCTGCGGGGCGACAGCCAGCACCTGCATCCGATCCAGGATCCGCGCCCCTTCACCCACCTGCGCTTTAACATCTTCCCCGATGGCGGCATCGCCCGGCTGCGGGTCTACGGAACGCCCTACCGCGACTGGTCACAACACCCCAGCGAGGAGACGATCGATCTGGCCGCCGCGCTCAACGGCGGCCGCGCGCTCGCTTGCAGCAACGCCCACTACGGCGACATGGCCAACATCCTCAACCCGGGGCGCGGGGTCAATATGGGCGATGGCTGGGAAACGGCGCGGCGCCGCACCCCGGGTAACGACTGGGTGATCGTGGCGCTGGGGCATCCGGGAGAGATCGAACGGATCCTCGTCGATACCCTGCATTTTAAGGGCAACTACCCCGACAGCTGCTCGATCCAGGCCGCGCTGGTCAAAGGCGGCACCGACGCCCAGATCGAAGCCCAGTGTCTGTTCTGGCAGGAGCTGCTACCGCAACAGCAGCTGGGGATGCATCAGGAACACGAATTCAGTCAGCAGATCCGTGCATTAGGGCCGATTAGCCACATCCGCCTGAACATCTTTCCTGACGGTGGGGTCAGTCGGCTGCGGCTGTTTGGCACGCCGGCGAAGCGGAGCTGAAGCGATGCTGATCCTGCACCCGGCGCCACTGACCCAAGCCGCCTTCGCCCCCTATGGCGAGGTGATCGAGACCCGCGGACGAGAGTTCTTTATGATCAACAGCGGCTCGACCCGCCGCTATCACCGTCTGGCCGAGGTGCAGCTAAGCAGCGCCGCAGATCAGGCCATCATCAGCATCTTCCGCGCGCAGGCGCTAGCGATGCCGATCAGGATCCGCATGCTGGAGCGACATCCGCTCGGCTCGCAAGCGTTTATCCCGCTCAAGGGTCAGCCCTTTCTGATCCTGGTGGCGGAACCGGGTGAGAACCCGGCCCCGGAGCAGCTGCGTGCGTTTCTCAGCGACGGTACTCAGGGGGTCAACTACCACCGTAACGTCTGGCATCACCCACTACTCTGCTGCGCCGAGGAGGACGATTTTCTGGTGGTGGATCGCGCAGGCAGCGGCAACAACTGCGATGAGTATTGCTTTGCCGACCAAACCGAGATCTGGCTCGATTCGAGCGCGACAGTACCGGTTAGCGGTACAACACGGAGTTAAGTATGGACCCGCATATTACCGAATGGCTCAACCTGACGCTGCGCTGGGTGCATCTGATCACCGGCGTCGCCTGGATCGGGGCATCCTTCTATTTCAACTGGCTAGAGAACCATCTCGATCGGCGCAACCCGCACGACGGGCTGGCTGGGGAGCTCTGGGCGATCCATGGCGGCGGCATCTATCATCTGCAGAAGTACCAACTGGCTCCGCCGCAGATGCCTGAACAGCTGCACTGGTTTAAGTGGGAGGCGTACACCACCTTCCTCAGTGGCATGGCACTGCTGGCACTTATCTACTACCTTAACGCCAAACTCTACCTGCTCGCCCCGGGCTCGGATCTGGGCGCTATGAGCGCCATCGCCATCAGCATCGTGGCCCTGCTCGCGGGCTGGTTTATCTACGACCGGCTGTGCGATTCCGCGCTCGCGAGCCAACCCCGGCTGCTGGCGCTGGTGCTGTTCATGCTCCTGACCGGCGCCGCCTTCGGTCTGACCCTGGTGTTCAGCGGCCGCGGGGCTTTTATCCATATCGGTGCCATCATCGGCACCCTTATGGTCGGCAACGTGTTCCGGGTAATCATCCCGGCGCAGCGGGCACTGGTCGCCGCAATCAAGAGCGGCCAGCAACCCGATCCCGCGCTGCCCGGCAAAGGGCTGCTGCGCTCGCGCCACAACAACTACTTCACCCTGCCGGTGCTGTTTATCATGATCAGCAACCATTTCCCCAGCACCTATGGCAACGCTAACAGCTGGCTTATGCTGGCAGCCCTGTCGGTACTCAGCGTCGGGGTACGCCACTACTTCAATACCCGCCACAGCAACCCTCAGTTCGCCTGGACGATCCCTGCCGCAGCCGCAGGCATGCTCGCCCTCGCCTTCGTCTCCGCGCCTCAAAAAGAGCGGAGCCTGGTAGAAGTTGCACCGCCTGGGGTAGCCTTTCAGGCGGTGCAGCAGGTGATTAGCCAGCGCTGCCGCGAGTGCCACTCCGCCACCCCCAGTAACAGCGTCTATAGCAGCCCTCCCGGCGGTGTAATCCTGGACAGCCCGGAGCAGATCCGTCTGTTGGCCCCGCGAATCCACGCCCAGGCCGTGGCCACTCAAGCGATGCCGCTGGGCAACATCACTGCCATGACCGAACCGGAGCGCCAACTGCTCGGACTCTGGATCAGCCAAGGTGCATCGACCGACTAACCCCGCTCGGCTGCACGGTCCTGGCCCACCCTCTTCCACCGCGACCCAAGGACGGCGTCAACAGCGAGGCTCGGAATCCGCCAACACAGCCAGCACCGGTTCATTACCGCTGCCTGCGAAATGAGATCACCCGGTCACGCTTGGGCCGCTAACAACAAACAACCTGGTAGGGAACCAGCCCTTCATCATCTTTGTCTTTGTCTTTGTCTGATATTAGAGACACAAGCCATAAAACATCTATCGCACTGAATTTACAGTAAAAACATCTTATCTCTGGCACTCATAAATAAGCCCAAGGTAATATTGTCTGCAGATCGAGACAGCGCCTGGGACGGTGCGGAGCCTGCCCTAGGAGGCTGACCGAAAATAGACTGACCTACTGCGAAACCTGTATTTTGGCCAGATTTGACGCTCATTTTTGGCAAATAGAACCACTATTCAC
>JBALTG010000172.1:0-7516 GCA_036964625.1 Motiliproteus sp. | reverse complement strand
GGTCAAAACAGTATAGTTATGATAAAAGCACCTGCAAAAAATTAACGACAATAAAGCCTGTGTAGACTAGGTCACTAACCACAGGTGTAGTGCCAGTTTTACTTAACCACTACACCCCACCGACCTCAGAACTTGAACCAGGTTCAAGCTAAAAACACCGGGGCAGGAAAAACCGCTGTCCGCTTTTGTACCGATTCATGCTCAGCTCTTCCCAGAGCCTGAATACTCGGTGCGGCCGCTTAGTCGCAACTCCAGCCATTAACAGTAGCTCATGACTGCAAAATAAGCGTCTGCTTTCGTATTTCTAGTTAGCAGGGAGGGTTGCCGTGTTCGCAGACCCTAGGTGGCCGCGATGGCCACACAGCTGCCGCTCAGCGCGAGGGATCTTGACAGGCAATAAGTAAGGCTGGCCTCCCCTCATTCCTGAAACTCGAGTGCTGGTCATCGATAACCTCTCCCTTGATGACCAACCGATGAAAACAAAAAACCCGCACAAGGCAGGGGTTTCAGGCTAGAGAAATAGCGCTTAATGTAAGCACTGCTGGTCCGTTACGCCAATTCAGCCTCCGGCTGCTCCTCTTCCACTATTAACCTGGCGGACAAATAGGTTCCATACCTATCTGCCCGTCGCCCCTGCTCTTACCTACAAAAAAGGCTGGCGCAGTTGCGTGGAACTGCTTGATTTTCTGGGGCTCGCATTGGTCTTCGACCCATGTTGACGCATCCTTGCGTCTCCTATTAACCCGCCGGGTTAATATAACTGATAGCAACAGGGATACCGTTATGAAGCGCACCAGTCTGATCATTTTGGCTCTGCTCTTTGGCCTGCACGGCTGTTCGACTGCATCGACATCGCCGCAATGGAGCACAGGGGTTGCCGATGACTATCCGGCAAACCGCTATCTGACCGCCGTCGGCGAAGGTGGCAGTCGCGAGATCGCTGAGCAGCGTGCGTTGGCCGCGCTGGCGCGGGTGTTTGAGGTTAATATTAGCGAGCAAAGCAGTGACTTTTCGCTGTTCCGCAGTGGTACCGGAGAGGCGTCAGAGGGCAGCAACAGGCAGGTCAGTAGCCGCCAGCTGATCGCCGCTACCGAGCAGCTGATCGAAGGTGCCAGCCCGGTCGAGTACTGGCAGAACAAGCAACAGCACCTGGTACTGGTGGCACTGGAACGCAGCGGTGCCGAGCAGCGCTTGCGTCACAAAATCGGCCAGCTCGACCAGCAGACATCCGGACTTAGCCGCTACGCCGCTCAAGAGCAGCTCAACAGCGTGGTGAGGATCAGTGCGCTGGAACAGGCTAGGCAGTTGCAGCGCCAACGTACGCCGTTAAATCGTAACCTGTCGGTCGTTAGTGCCAAGCAGATCACGGCGCCGATCAGCCTCGCCGAGCTGGAGCAAAGGATTCGTGATCAGCTGGCCGGACTGCGGTTCCAGCTTGCCGCCGATGCCCAGTGGCTGCCACAGCTGCAGCACGCCGTCGGTCAGATCGGCGCCCGCGTGCTCAGCAGTAGTGAGCTGCAGCTTAGCGGCACTGTCGAGCGTGAGCCGGTCACCCAGCGACAGGGCTGGTTTTGGTTACGCGGATCGTTACAGCTAACCCTGAGCAACAGCGCTGGCACGGTCATCGCGCAACAGCGCTTGCCGGTCAAAATATCTGCACAGCAGGCCGGTCTGATCGAACAGCGGTTGCACGACCGTATCAATAGCGATATCGCCAACCAGCTCTACCGACTCTTAACGTCGACCCGGGTGGAGACTGAGCTGTAAGCGGGTGACTCCTTTTCGGTCAAGGCTGCAGCCGGGCAGCCTGCTGTCAGAATGAAACCGACCCATAGGGATATGTGGGAAGTGTCTTAAATGCAGGAGCAATTTCAGACCGACCCACAGGAGCGTACCCCTGTAGGTCGGAGCATCAACTCCAACCCACACACGAATAGCGGATTTTGTGGGTCGGGCTTCAGCCTGACATAGGTAGCACCCAGGTCGGAATAAAACCGACCCACAGGGATAATGTGGGAAGTGTCTTAAATGCAGGAGCAATTTCAGACCAACCTACAACAGCGTCCCTTTAGGCTTGGTTTCACCGTTCAGCCGCGGCATCCACCGATGCACCTTCTATGCTCTCCGCATTTGTATCCATCCCCAAAAACCCACCGGTCTGATGGGTCCAGAGTTGGGCGTAGATACCGCCGCTAGTGATAAGCTGCTGGTGCGTGCCCTGCTCCACGATCTCGCCCTGGTCCAGTACGATCAACCGGTCCATCGCGGCGATGGTCGATAAGCGGTGGGCGATGGCGATCACGGTCTTGCCCTGCATCAACTGGTACAGGCTCTGCTGGATCGCGGCCTCGACTTCGGAGTCAAGCGCAGACGTGGCCTCATCCAGCACCAACACCGGGGCATCCTTAAGCAGGGCCCGGGCAATGGCGATACGCTGACGCTGGCCACCCGAGAGCTTCACGCCACGCTCACCGACCTGGGCGTCATAACCACGATTACCCTGCGCATCGACCAACCCGAGAATAAAGGCATGCGCTTCGGCCTGCTGCGCGGCCATGATCACCTCGGCTTCGCTAGCATCGGGGCGACCGTAGAGAATATTTTGACGTACCGTGCGGTGGAGTAACGAGGTGTCCTGCGTGACCATGCCGATCTGTGCCCGCAGACTTTCCTGCTCGACTGCGGCGATATTCTGGCCATCGATGCGAATCTGCCCGGATTCCAGGTCATGGAAACGTAACAGCAGGTTAACCAGGGTCGATTTACCGGCCCCGGAACGTCCTACCAAGCCCACTTTCTCGCCCGGTTTAATCGCCAGACTCAGATCATCAATCACCCCTTCGCTCTGGCCGTAATGGAACCGAATATGATCAAAGTCGAGCGCCCCCTGGCTGATTTTAAGCGCTTTAGCACCGGGGACATCCTGCACTTCACGCGGGATCGACAGGGTACTCATGCCATCGGTCACGGTACCAATATTTTCAAACAGCGAGCTGATTTCCCACATGATCCACTGCGCCATGCCATTAAGTCGCAACGCCAGACTGATGGCGATGGCGATCGCGCCGACGCTGATCGCACTCAACGACCAGAGCCAGATCGACATTGCCGCGATCACAAATGCCAACAGGTAGTTGCTCACCTGCACCCCGACATTGATGGCCGTGACCAGGCGCATCTGTTGGTAGACAGTCTCCAGAAACGCATCCATTCCTTCTTGGGCGTAATCTGCCTCCTGCCGGGTGTGGGCGAACAATTTAACCGTGGTGATATTGGTGTAGCTGTCGACGACCCGGCCGGTCATGGTGGAGCGTGTGTGGGCCTGCTGGGTCGCAACCCGCCGCATTTTCGGTACAAAATACAGCTGCAAACCGATATACACCGCCAACCAGACCAGCATCGGCAAGGCCAGACGGTAATCGGCCTGCGCCAGCAGTACCAGCATGCTGGTAAAATAGATCAGCACATACATCAGCACATCGAGCAGTTTCATTACCGTCTCGCGCACCGATAGCGCGGTCTGCATCACCTTGGTGGCCAGGCGTCCGGCAAAATCGTTCTGGTAGAACGATACGCTCTGCCCTAGTAGATAACGGTGCGCTTGCCAGCGGATCGACATCGGGTAGTTCCCCAGCAGGGTCTGGTGCACCAGCAACGAATGCAGATAGACCAGCACTGGCAACACCAACAGCAGCAATCCGCTTATCCATATAAAGGTACCGGCTTCGCGTTCGAACAGGGTGCTGGGATCCTGTGTCGACAACCAGTCCACCAGCGTGCCCATAAACCCAAACAGGGTGACTTCCAAAATTGCCAGGGACGCGGTTAACACCGACATCAGCAGCAACGGCACTTCCATCCCGCGAGTGTAGTGGCGACAAAACGCATACACCCCCTTGGGGGGCTGGTCGGGCTCTTGTTTCGGGAAGGCGGGAATCAGACGTTCAAAAAAAGCGAACATTGCAGATCTCGATAAGGGTAAATGGGGGCGATAAGGTAGACAGCAGAGGGCAGTCCTAGCCCTGCTGCGCCGACAGGGTTCGCTCAGTCCGACCTTAAGCCTACCGTTAAAACGCTAGCATCGATCGCTGCGGCGCATCTTCCGATTAAGCAACATCGCCGGTAGTACGCACACCAGCCCACTCAGCAGCCCCACCAGATGCGCGGTATTGGCGATCGAGCCAAATCCCAGCCGTTCGATCAGGCCGCTGATCCCCAGTACCAGCCAGATCATCATAAAGGTCATCAACGCCGGGGGCATACCAAAGCGCTGCCCGGGGTTGAGTCGATCCCACAGCCAGGTGTAGCCCATCAGCCCAAAGATCACCCCAGAGAGGCCGCCAAACAGTGGTCCGGTCATCATAAACTGAGCAAAATTAGAGACGACGCCAATCACCAGCGCCAGCCACAACAAACGCCGCCGGCCCTGAACCAGCTCGACCCGGCGCCCCAGCTCCCAGGTCCAGAGCAGATTAAACACCAGATGCATCAGGCTGAAATGAATAAAAATGGGGGTTAGCAAACGCCAATACTGCCCCCCCTGGAGCAAGGATTCCAGGCTTTGATAGCGCAGATATTCACCTTTGAAGGCAAAATCCACGAAGGTAAACAGGTGCAGCCACTGCTGATTATCGCCAAACCCCGACAGCAGCGTGAGCAACAGACTGAGGCCGATCAGACTCAGGGTCACCGGGGACAGAAACCAGGCCAACGACAACCGCGCCCGGCTGGAGATCTGCGGACGCTCGACAGATGGCGCCAGCCCGTCGCCACCTCGCCAGCGCTTAAAATGCTCGATGACAAACTCCGCGTCTTCCGCATCGGCCAACCATAACTGCTGAGCATCCTCAAAGTGGGTGATCCGATGGCGAATCCGATGCTTCCATAAAAATGCCGCAAACTGGCTCAGGTTTTCTGTCGCCGGCAGTTCCAGTAATTTAATCATCCCGATTAGTCTCCCTGTTCGCAGATATCGGCGGGGTCAACCTCGACCCAGACAAACTTGGCCGGATCTAACCGGGTTTCACGATCCATACGGTAGGCCACCAGTTTTCCGGACTTGACCGCGCTGTAGTCCAGACAGACGATATTGTCCGTGATCGGCTGCGGCTGCCCTTGACGCCAATAATGGCCGATAAACAGCGGCAACTGCTCAGAGCCGTAGTGCAGCAAACGTTTGCGCTCTGCGCCAGTCAACGCTTGCCGGGCCAGGTGCGCAGGCAGAGGATCGGGCTGAAACACCACATCGGCGTGGCATTGCGGGTCCGCCACCCAAAACTTGGTGCGATAGAGGTGGCGGCTAAACCCCTCTGCCGTTTGCATCTGCGCACCATTGGGCAGCTTGAGCTGGGTGCCGCGCAGCAACCGGTCGGCGACCTGCCATTCAAAACAGCCCAGCTCAACCGAGCGGTGTAAAAAGTCAGAATCACTAAAATCATTGATGCCCCGCGCCTTGAGCTGCTCGATCGCGGCTTGATCCCAGCAGGCATGTACCGCCCGGAAATGCGGAAACTCAAGGTACAGCGGTAACTGCCGGAACCAGCACAGATAATCCTGCCACTCCTGCGGATAGGGATCCATCTGCTGTAATGTCTCGCGGATCTGCAGCTCATGGCGCGGATGATGTTCGCGCAGATAGCTGCGCCCGGAACCTGCACGAGCCGGTTCACAATAGGTGATGCAGTTGTATTCATGATTGCCGATCAGTAGCTGCGCACTGCCCTGCTCTACCATGCTCCGAACCAGCTGCAACGATTCCCGGACGGCCGTGCCCCGATCCACAATATCGCCGATAAACACCACCTGCCGCGAGGGGTGGCGATAGCAACCGTTACGCAGTCGGTAGCCCAGTAGCTGTAGCAACTGTTGCAGCGAACGCGCACAACCGTGCACATCGCCAATCAGATCGTAACCGTCAAACTCCACAGGCACTCCCTGGATATTGGCATGGAACCCGCTCACTCAGTCTACTTTTCATCTGACTACTCCCCTAGCTTAGAACCCCAGCCCAATTTAGACCGACAGGATTCGTAATAGTCATAACTCAGCGGGTGGATCAACTGCAGCCGATGCGGTTTCTTGCGAATGCTGATGACATCTCCCGGCTGACAGAGGATCTGGTGCTGGCCGTCACAACTGATCAGGGGGTGAGTGTCATTGCGTTCAGCCAGAACAATTTTTATCTCGACATTACCATCGACCACGATCGGGCGACTGGTCAGGGTGTGCGGGAAGATCGGCACCAACACCAGCGCATCCAGGCGCGGATGCATAATCGGGCCGCCACCGGAGAGCGCGTAGGCGGTAGAACCCGTTGGGGTCGATACGATCAGCCCATCAGAGCGTTGTGAATAGACAAACTGCCCCTCGATATAGAGCTCAAACCGGATCATCTTCGCCGCTTGTCCCGGATGCAGGATAATATCGTTTAGCGCCGCACCCGAGCCGACCGGTTCGCCGGCGCGCTTGACCACCGTTTCAATCAAGAACCTCGGCTCGGCATGATAATCACCGCGCAGCACCTCACCGACCTTCTGTTCGATCTCATCGGGGGCGATATCGGTCAGAAAGCCGAGGTTGCCACGATTGATCCCCAACACCAGCACATCGGACTGGGCCAGTTCACGTGCGGCACCCAGCAGACTGCCATCCCCGCCGACCACGATCACCAGATCACAGCTCTGGCCCATCATCTTGACCGTGCTTTGCTGCAAGCCATGGTTGGGCATCACATCGGAGATGCGCCTATCGATGATGACATTCAGCCCTTCCGCCTGCAAAAACGGGATCAGATGTTCGAGCGACTGCACCACCGGTGCACTTCCATGGCGCCCCACCAAACCTATATTTCTGAAACAATCCATCAAGTTAGCCTGTCATGTCGGCCGCTCTTCGTGACCGAACCCGTAGCCATTATAGAGCTGATAGGCGGACAAATTAACCGTAACCGGCAGGGTTACAGAAAAACCGTCTGACCAGACCTTCAGCAGAGACAAAATATAGCTTAAAAACAGAGAGATAAATAGAAACACAGGAGACGAACAAAGGACTAACAAGAGACTAAAAAGGGACTTTCAGAAAAACAGAAGGCTTACAGAAGACAAACAGAAGAGGACAATACAAGAAAATGGCGGAACGGACGGGACTCGAACCCGCGACCCCCGGCGTGACAGGCCGGTATTCTAACCAACTGAACTACCGCTCCGCAGCGATATACTTTCTATTTCTTACAGCACGTTCCCAAGGGAGCGTACTTGTTACCTCCACTAGCACCGGTCATCGGTAGAAGTGGTGGGCGTGGACGGGATCGAACCGCCGACATCCACCTTGTAAGGGTGGCGCTCTCCCAGCTGAGCTACACGCCCACTAGCATGCAACTATCTGCAACTAGGGTATAACTAACATTATCACAACGCTCCCAAGACAACCCGGGAGGAAAGTGGCGGAACGGACGGGACTCGAACCCGCGACCCCCGGCGTGACAGGCCGGTATTCTAACCAACTGAACTACCGCTCC
>JBALTG010000171.1:0-7583 GCA_036964625.1 Motiliproteus sp. | reverse complement strand
GACCCACATAAACCAACAATCCCATCTCGCGAGAATAGATTGGCGGGCATCGTGGCTGAGGTTTGTGGGTAATCAGGAAAATCTAAGTCGGAATAAATACCGACCCTGGGCTGTAGAACACACCGCAAATACAGCCGCAATTTCCGGCCGAGCCTCTGGTTTCGGTAATTTTTTAGCCAGCGTGCTAGCATCGCCGCCATGAATTTACTCCTGCTCACCGAGCCTGACTTTATTGGCCCCGATCGCGTCCGCATCGCTGGCCGCCGCCATGCGCATGTACGCAATATCCATCGGGCAACCCCCGGCGACAGCCTGCGCGTGGGCTTGCTCGACGGATTAATGGGGCGCGGTGAGATCACCCGTCTCGACGACCAGTTTTTAGAGCTGCAGGTCCAGCTGGATCAAGCGCCACCGCCGCAACTACCGCTGACCCTGTTGTTGGCACTGCCGCGCCCCAAGATGCTGAAACGGATCTTCCAGTCATGCGCCACCCTCGGTGTTGCAGAGCTGGTACTGATCAATAGCTATCGGGTCGAAAAAAGTTACTGGCAAACCCCCTTTCTGGCCGCAGACAAAATCCATGAGCACCTGATTCTTGGGCTGGAACAGGGCATGGCCACACAACTGCCCCGGATCACCCAACGCAAACGCTTCAAGCCCTTTGTCGAGGACGAACTGCCGGCACTGGTCGGGCAGCAGCGCGCCCTGGTTGCCCACCCTTACCACGCCCAACCCTGCCCTGGCCCTTGCGACCAGGCGACCATCCTCGCTATCGGCCCCGAAGGCGGTTTCATCCCCTACGAAATCGACAAGCTAGGCGACACCGGCTTCAGCGCCATCGAAATCGGCCAGCGCATCCTCAGGGTCGAAGCAGCAATAACTACACTCTGCGCAAAACTGTTCTGAGTCACCGCGACGCCCCGTTACCCCGCCCCGCGCTTGACCGATCTGCCTATACCCCTAGGTTTAACAAGTTTTTTTCGTGGCAATGATTGACACCGGCCCGCAATTGAATGAGAATCCTTCTCATTAGCATTACCATATACCGAAAACAACACGATTGAAGGGGATTACCAATGAAAGCTCGCATCAAACAGCTCGCCACGCTGGCGCTATTACCTCTGGCCGCCGCGACCCTGGCTCCCGCTCAGGCCGCCGAGGAGGTCAACATCTACTCCTACCGCCAGGCATTCCTGATTCAACCGATGCTCGATACCTTTACCGAACAGACCGGCATTAAAGCCAATGTCCTGTTCGCCAAAAAAGGGCTGATTGAGCGCTTACAAAATGAAGGGCAGAACAGCCAGGCGGATATCGTCCTGACGTCCGACACCGGCACCCTGTTTGATGTGGTCAACCGCGGGCTGACCCAACCGGTTCAAAGCACCCTGCTCGACAGCAACATCCCCACCCAGTATCGTGATCCAGAAAACAACTGGTACGCGCTGACGACCCGCTCACGCATCGTTTATGCCGCCAAAGACCGGGTCAAGCCGGGCGAACTGAAAACCTACGAAGAGCTGGCTGATCCGAAATGGAAAGGCCGCATCTGTACCCGCAGCGGCAAGCACTCTTACAACCTGTCGCTGATCGGCTCCATGATCGCCGAGCACGGCGAAGCCGGTGCCGAGACCTGGCTCGAAGGGGTCAAGGCCAATCTGGCACGCAAGCCACAGGGCAATGATCGTGCCCAGGTTAAAGCCGTCAAAGAGGGCGTGTGCGACCTGGCGATCGGCAACACTTACTACTTCGGCAAGATGCTCCATAACAAAAAAAATCCCGAGCAGATCGAATGGGCCAACGCTGTTGACCTGATCTTCCCGAATCAAGCCGATCGCGGTGCGCACATGAACATCACCGGTGCGGCGGTGGCAAAATACGCGCCCAACAAGGCTAACGCGGTCAAGCTGCTGGAGTTCCTGAGTGATTCCAAGGCCCAGGAGATGTACGCGCAGGTCAACTACGAATTCCCGGTCAAGCCAGGCACCCCCCTCACCGGTCTGGTCAAAGAGCGTATGAGTAACTTTAAAGCAGATACGCTAAGCTTGGCCAGCGTGGCAGAAAATCGCAGCAAAGCGGCCAAACTAGTTGATAAAGTCCAGTTCGATCACTGATAATTGAGCTCCGCACCCAGGGCAGCCCGCGCTGCCCTTTATGCGTTACAGGCATGCTATGTAGAACACCCTTATTCTCTCTTTAACTCACCGGTCAACCGATGGATAGCGCAATTCAGGAGATCTCCACCCCACTCGCCAAACCCCGTTCCGGGCATCATTCCGGCTGGTTGTTATCCGCGCTTGCTGTCGCCCTTCTGGTCTGTCTGCCGATCGCGTCGGTATTCTGGATCGCGCTGTTTCCTAACGAAAACATCTGGAGCCATCTGGCCGCCACAGTGCTGCCACACTATGTGGCGACCACCCTGTGGCTGATGGCCGGCGTCGGCGCGCTGTCGGTACTGCTGGGTGTTGGCAGCGCCTGGCTGGTCACCATGTGTCAGTTTCCTGGCCGGCGCCTGTTTGAATGGGCCCTGCTGCTGCCCTTTGCGGTTCCTGCCTATGTGATCGCCTACGTATACACCGATCTGCTGGAATATTCCGGCCCGGTGCAAATAATGCTGCGTGAGTTATTCGGTTGGCGCAGTGCGCACGATTATTGGTTTCCGGATATCCGCACCCTGGGTGGTGCCATCCTGATGCTGGCGCTGGTGCTCTATCCCTACGTCTACATGCTCGCACGGGCCGCATTTCTGGAACAGTCGGCCAATGTTCAGGCCGCCAGCCGCACCCTGGGCTGCACCCCCTGGCAAAGTTTTTATCGGGTCTCGCTGCCGATGGCCCGTCCCGGCATCGCGGTCGGCCTGTCACTGGTCTTGATGGAAACCATCAACGACTTCGGCACCGTCGATTATTTTGCGGTGAAGAGCCTCAGCGCCGCCATCTACGACACCTGGCTGAACATGGGGAACCTCGGCGGAGCGGCGCAGATTGCCAGCATGCTGTTGATTTTCGTAGTCATTCTAATGAGCTTGGAACGCATTGGGCGGGCCCAGCAGAAGAACTTCAGCGGCGCCGACCGCTATCGTGCACTCGATACCTATCAGCTCAAAGGCTGGCGGGCCGCTGCTGCAGTCCTGGCCTGCGGGCTGCCCTTCGTGGCCGGATTTGTGGTACCGATACTGGTCCTGGGCAACTACGCCCTGCGCCACTTCGAATCCTCCTGGACCGCCGAGTTCCTGACCATCGCCGGCAACAGCTTTGTACTGTCGGCCATCGCCGCGCTGCTGTGCTGCCTGATCGGCCTGCTGCTGGCTTACAGCAAACGCCTGCACAGCAGCAAGCTGCTGCTGACGGCCGTGCGTGCGTCCGGATTGGGTTACGCTCTGCCTGGCGCGGTGCTGGCGATCGGGGTGATCATTCCGTTTGCCGCCTTCGATAACAGCCTCGATGCCTTCATGCGCGAGCAGTTCGGTGTCTCCACCGGCCTGCTACTCAGTGGCAGCGCCTTTGCAATCGTATTTGCCTATGTGGTGCGCTTTCTGACCGTCGCCACCGGCTCGATCGAATCCAGCCTGGCCAAAGTCACCCCGACCATGGATATGGCGTCGCGCTCACTCGGCCACAACAGCTTCAAGACTCTGCGCCGGGTGCACCTGCCACTGATTCGCGGCGGCCTGCTCACGGGCGCTCTGGTGGTGTTTGTCGATTGTATGAAAGAGCTACCCGCCACCTTGATTCTGCGACCCTTCAACTTCGATACCCTGGCAACCCAGGTGTATCAATATGCGTCGGATGAGATGATCGAGCAGTCGGCGCTCAGCGCCCTGCTGATTGTACTGGTAGGATTGATTCCGGTAATCCTGCTGAGCCGCTCGATTACCGCCTCGCGCAGTCGCTAGTGCAGGACCCTGAGGCATGCCCCTGAGGCTTAAGCCTCGAAGTCTTAACTTTGAAATGCCCGAAATCGGACCTCAGGCAGACACCTTAAAAGTCACCAGATTAGCGGTTTCGACCCGCAGGCCGATCTGCTCACCCACCTGATAATCGTGCTCTGAATTGATAAAGGAGGACTCCACCAGACTGCCGGTGGGCAGCTTGAGGGTATACAGGGTCGAGGTGCCGAGAAACTCTTTCTTCACCAACTCCCCCTGAACCGCACACTCACCACAGCCGGGAACGATCTCGTGCGGGCGTAAAAACACATCCAACCGCTCGCCCTGCTGCCAGCCGTTGCGTGACCCTTTGATCAAGCCGATATCGGTTTCGACCAGCCCCCCGTCCAACGCACGACCGGTGACAAACGTGCCCTCGCCGACAAAGTTGGCAACCTTCATATTGGCGGGATGGTGATAGATCTGAAACGGCGTATCCCACTGCTGCAGCAAACCACCCGCCAACACACCCAGCTTATCGCTGACGGTGAAAGCCTCGTTCTGGTCGTGGGTCACCATGATGGCGGTGATCCCCTCCTCCTTGAGAATATCGCGCACCTCGACCGACAACTGCCGGCGTAGCTCGGAATCCAGATTAGAGAAGGGCTCATCCATCAGCAACAGCTTAGGCTTAGGCGCCAGCGCCCGTGCCAGCGCCACACGCTGCTGCTGCCCCCCCGAGAGTTCATGTGGGTAGCGGCTCGCCATCCCTTTCAATTCAACCAGCTGGAGCAGATGATCGACCAGCTTGCGGCGCTGTGCCGACGACTGCTGATGCAGCCCAAAACAGATATTATCGCGCACGCTGAGATGCGGAAACAGGGCGTAATCCTGGAACACCATGCCGATGTTACGCTGCTCCGGCGGCACACTGCGCTGCGGCGTGGTCATCAACTGGCCACCCAGGCGCAGGCAGCCGCTATAGATCGGGTTAAAACCCGCAATCGACCGCAATACGGTGGTTTTACCGCAGCCGCTCGGACCGAGCAGACAGGCGATCTCGCCCTCCGCCACCGCAAAACTCAGCTGTTGCACCACCACGTGTTGCTGGTAACGGCACTCGATCTGTTCGACTGACAATAGCGGTGGCATGCGGGCTCCGGCGCAGAAAAAAGAGGGTCTACGCAGCGCGTACAGCGATAAAGAGTATCAACCTGGCACCCCGGGGATGCACGTTTGAATCCGCTCAATACCCATACGAACCGCACCGACAATCGCCATCATAAATGCTAATCATTCTTATTACCACCGTTATTAATCCCCACAGCAGACTCGTCTTTAGGCCCGCAGCAATGGCTTAAACGGTTGCTAACAATCGCTGCAAACGCAGCCAATCAAACGCCGGGCCGGGATCGGTTTTGCGCCCCGGGGCGATATCGCTATGCCCCACAATCCGCGTGCGAGACAGCGTCGGATAACCCTGCAGCAGCCGAGTAATCAGCGTTGCCAGCTGCTGGTACTGGATATCGCTATAGGGAACATCATCACAGCCCTCAAGCTCGATCCCGATCGAAAAATCGTTACAACCCTCACGCCCCTGATAGCATGAAACCCCGGCATGCCAGGCGCGCCGATCAAAACCGACAAACTGGGTCAGGGCACCATCCCGCTCCAGCAGCAGATGCGCCGACACCGCCAACGCCGAGATCTGAGCAAAATAGGGATGCGCCTCAGGATCAAGACTATTTTGAAACAACGCCTGCACCTGGCCGCCCCCGAACTGGCCCGGCGGCAGACTGATATTATGGATCACCAACAGCTCCGGCAGGCAGCCCTCGGGGCGCGCATTTTGATTTGGCGACAGGCAGCACCGGGCATGAGCAAACCAGTGCTCGGAAAGAGTAAAATCAACCACTGCAGGACTAACCGACACCATCATCACCAGGCTCCAGAATCTGCTCGCCAGTATACCCGCTGTTGTCCACAGAGGAATCTGCTAAAATGCCGCCTCTTTAGATATCACTATCCACCACTGCTTACACGAGATCTAACCATGTCCGTACCGGCGCACCTTAAAACCGACCTAGAACTCACCGTCAAGCGCGCGCTGGAGGAGGATATCGGCAGTGGCGATATCACCGCCGCACTGATTCCGGCCAGCCAGCAGGCCAGGGCCGAGGTGATCTGCCGTGATCACGCCACGATCTGCGGGCGCGACTGGGTCACCGAGGTGTTTCGCCAGGTAGACCCCGGGGTCAAGCTGCACTGGCAGGTCGCCGACGGTAACCGGGTCGAGCCCAATCAACCGCTATTTCAGGCCGAAGGCCCGGCGCGCTCACTGCTGACCGCCGAACGCTGCGCCCTGAACCTGCTGCAAACGCTGTCGGGTACCGCCAGCCGCAGCCATGACTACGCCGAGCAGGTGCGCAGCACGGCGGTCAAACTGCTCGACACCCGCAAGACCCTGCCGGGGCTGCGCAATGCCCAGAAATACGCGGTTAGCTGCGGCGGTTGTTATAACCACCGCATCGGCCTGTACGATGCATTCTTAATTAAAGAGAACCATATCGCCGCCTGCAGCGGGATAAAAAACGCCATCGACCAGGCGCGCCTGAATGAACCCGGCAAGCCGGTCGAGGTGGAAGTAGAATCCCTGGAGGAGTTCCAGCAGGCGCTCGATAGCCGCGCCGATATCATCATGCTGGACAATTTCTCGCTGGCCGAGATGCGCATCGCCGTGCATCAAAACCAACAGCAGAGCGGCGGCGCCACCAAGCTCGAAGCCTCCGGCGGCATCACCCAGGATACGCTGCTGAGCTACGCCGAAACCGGGGTGGATTACATCTCTATAGGGGCACTGACCAAAGATTGCCAGTCGGTGGACCTATCGATGCGTTTTATCGATTAACACGCGCCAACAGGGGTTATGGAGGTCGACTTCATAACCCTGCCTGCATAGCTCTTTACGCCAGATAGTTCTTTACGCCAACAGCGCTACTTACGCGGGCATTGCACGTAAGCGATCTCGTCCCACTCTTCAAGACCACTCTGCTGCAGTTTAATCACATCAACCACGGTGATGTTGACGCCAAAGGCATTGAGTGCTTCCATTTTCTGACAAAGCCCTTGCGCGTAGCCCTTCGGATCAAGCTGATCCTTGATCACGCCTATAGAGAGCCGATCTTCCGGGTTCCAGACGTACGATTTGATGACTTGCTCACTGTCGAGCAACCGGTTCACCTCGGCTCGCTGCTCAACACTGAGCTCCGGCGCTACCCATTTAAGAAAAAGCACAACGGCTACCGATAACGCCATGAATAAAAACATCGCCAGCTTGAAGTATTTCTTTAGCCACATTCTAAGCCACATCGCTCACAACTCTCTTATTCGATTTAATATTTCAACGGGGTCAGACTAGATCGACCCAACAGCTCTTTCAATGGGTCATTTCAATGGGGTCAGACTCGATTGATCCATTTCAATGGTCTTTCAATGGGGTCGGTCTTTCAATGGGGTCAGACTCGATTGATCGGACGCAACTCTGCGCTCTAAAGACCATTTCGGTCTTTCTTCAATGGGGTCAGACTCGATTGATCGGACGCAACTCTGCGCTCTAAAGACTAAACTGGCCGCTATGCTACTGGAAAAACCTACAGGTACAAGGAGGTACTGACAAAATGGCGCGACAACCTCGATTTTTACTACCCGGACAACC
>JBALTG010000170.1:0-7591 GCA_036964625.1 Motiliproteus sp. | reverse complement strand
TCTTCGCAAATGACCGAATAATCTGACTCAAAATGAGCCTCTCTCGCTACGATCGCTATTCTCGGACAACCTCCTAGGCGCTATTGCGTTAGCGTTGAACCCTCACTTGCCGATCCTATCTAAATAGCGGCTGCGCCAGTAGCGGCCACTGGTCATCCCATCCTTGGGTGGGTGGCTGTTTGAACTCACTGCGAACAAACTGCCGAATCCGCCCTTCGGCGCAGGCCATCAGCAGGTTAGCGCTGACAGTCGGCGATGCCTGGGTACGCAGCCCCTCTTTCAGTTCCGCCTCGCGCAGGATCTGCTTGAGTTGTAGCTCTAGTCGATTGAACAGTTGACTCACCTGCTGTCGCAGCCGTTCGGTCTCGCCCGAAAGGGCTTCGCCGGTCATGATCCGCGCCATGCCCGGATTTCGTTCGACAAATGCCAGCAGCAGGGTCAGGATCTGCTCGCACTGCTTGAGGCTGTTGCCATCGCTCTGGGTGATCATCTTCACCCGCGAGAACAGGGTCTCCTCAATAAAGCAGATCAGTCCCTCGAACATCTTGGCTTTGCTGGGGAAGTGCCGGTACAGCGCCGCCTCCGAAACACCGACTTCGCGGGCTAAGCCTGCGGTGGTGATCCGGGCACCGGCGTTGGTCTCCAGCATGAGCGCCAGTGACTGCAAAATCTGGTCGCGGCGGGACAGTTTATCGGTTGCCGGGGGTATGGGCTTGGCCTTATTCATCGCAGTTGGTACCGATTGTGGCGCTGGGTAAGGTGTTGGTGATCAGCGTGCCGACCCCCGCATCGTCGCTGAATATCTCCAGCAGCGTGGCGTGTGGAACCCGACCATCGATGATATGCGCGCTGGCAACGCCGTTATTAATAGCCGACAGGGCGCAGCCGATCTTGGGCAGCATGCCGCCGTGGATGGTGCCATCTTCGATCAGTGCATCCACCTGCGCGCTGGATAGGCCGGTCAGTAGGTTGCCCTGTTTATCCAGCAGGCCTTCGATGTTGGTTAGCAGGATCAGCTTTTCTGCGCCGAGCACTTCGGCAATTTTTCCTGCCACCAGGTCCGCATTGATATTGTAAGAGCGGCCGGAGTTTTGGCCGACGCCGATCGGCGCAATCACCGGGATGAAATCGCTTTTACCCAGCAAGGTTAGCAGCTCGGTATCGACGCTGGAAACTTCGCCAACGTGGCCGATGTCGATGATTTCGGGGGCGGTCATCTCCGGCGTTTTATGCGTCACCTTGAGTTTACGGGCCTTGATCAGCTGGCCATCTTTGCCGGTCAATCCGACCGCTTTGCCGCCGTTTTTGTTGATCAGACCAACGATATCCTTGTTTACCAATCCGCCCAGGACCATCTCCACCACATCCATGGTGGCATTGTCGGTAACACGCATGCCGTTGACGAAGCGAGATTCGATATTGAGTTTGTTCAGCAGATCGCCGATCTGCGGACCACCGCCGTGAACCACCACAGGGTTGATGCCAACCGTTTTCATCAGCACGATATCGCGGGCAAAGCTGTTCTTGAGCTCATCGTCGATCATGGCGTTCCCGCCGTATTTGATCACCAGAGTCTTGCCTACAAAGCGCTGGATATAGGGCAGCGCTTCGGTCAGTACATTGGCCACGTTCATGGCAGAATCACGGTTGAGAGTCATGGTGTCCCCGTTGTGCATTGATTACTAAGCATGGGTTACTGAGCATTTGTTAGGTTGCAGGCAGGATTAGTGCGCCGGGATAACCAGGCTGCTATCGACCGCGTGCAGATTGCGCTGGAACTGATCGCGAATCCGCTCCAGTGCCTGCTGGGTTTCGGCTTCGAAACGCAGTACCAGTACCGGTGTGGTGTTGGACGCGCGTACCAGTCCCCAGCCATCGGGATAGTCGACCCGAATACCATCGATGGTGTGCGCATCGCCGCCGGGGTATTGGGCCTGCTGCATCTGCTCAATAATACGGAACTTGGACTCGTCGGTGACCTCAATGTTGATCTCCGGGGTGCTGATATCCTCAGGAAAAGCGGCGAAGATCTCATCACAGGTGCGGGTCTCGGTGGCGAGAATCTCCAACAGGCGCGCCGCACCATAGAGGCCGTCGTCAAAACCGAACCAACGCTCTTTGAAGAAGATATGGCCGCTCATTTCGCCCGCTAACAGGGCGCCGGTTTCTTTCATTCGCGCCTTGATCAGCGAGTGACCTGTTTTCCACATCTGCGGTTTTCCGCCAGCCTGCTCCAGTACCTGATGCAGCAGGCGCGAGCATTTCACGTCATAGATGATATCGGCGCCCGGATTACGGCTGATCACATCCAGTGCAAACAGCATCATCAGCCGGTCAGGGTAGACAATATGGCCGGTGTTGGTGACGACGCCGACCCGATCACCATCACCGTCAAAGGCCAGGCCGATATCGGCGTTTTGGGCTTTAACTTCGGCAATGAGGTCTTTGAGGTTGGCGGGTTTTCCCGGATCCGGGTGATGGTTGGGGAAGGTGCCGTCAATCTCGCAATACAGCTCAGTGAGTTCGCAGCCCATCGCCCGAAGCAGTTTGGGGGCCAGTTCGCCGGCAACCCCGTTGCCGCAATCGACCACCACCTTGAGTGGCCGTGCGAGTTTGACGTCGGAGGTGATGCGGCTGAGGTAATCGTTGGAGACGCTGACCTTGTTCAGCGTACCCAGGCCCTCGCAGTAATTCTGCTGCTTAATCCGTGTCAGCAGTGCCTGGATATCATCGCCGGACAGGGTTTTACCCTGGATAACGATCTTGAAGCCGTTGTAGTCAGCAGGGTTGTGACTACCGGTGACCATCACGCAGGAGCGACTGTCGAGAATATGGGTGGCGTAGTAAGTCACCGGGGTGGGTACCATGCCGATATCGAGTACATCACGGCCACTGTCGCGTAACCCTGCAATGAGTGCCGCGCTCATGTCCGGGCTGGATAGCCGTCCGTCGGCACCAACCACGATGCGTTGTTCTTCCTGGGCGGCAGCTTCGGAACCAATGGCGCGGCCAATGTGGTAAACGATCGCCGGCGTCAGGGAATCGCCGACCTGGCCGCGGATGTCGTACGCGCGAAAGATCGATTCGGGGAGTGTTTGTGGGAGCTTGTTGTCCATGAGAAGTGAAGTCCTTAATACTTTAAATTAGGTGTTTGGCGCGTTAATGGGGTCGATTGAATTCAGGGGTTACTGTCGGCCAGAGTGGCCGAAACCGCCTATACCACGATCGGAGTCACTGAACTCGGCAACGATCTCAAAGTCAGCCTGGATTACCGGGACTAAGACCATCTGCGCGATCCGCTCGCCGGGCTCGATGGTGAAGGTCTTATCGCCCCGGTTCCAGCAGGAGACCATCAGTGGCCCTTGGTAATCAGAATCGATCAAGCCGACCAGATTGCCCAGTACCACGCCGTGCTTGTGGCCCAGTCCTGAGCGCGGCAGTAACATCGCGCACAGATTGCGATCCTCGATGTGGATCGATAATCCGGTGGGTATCAGCTGGGTCTGTCCCGGTTCCAGGTGTAGTGGCTGTTCCAGCATCGCGCGCAGATCCATCCCCGCCGACCCAGGGGTCGCATAAGCGGGCAGGGGAAACTCGGAACCGATACGGCGGTCGAGAATTTTGACCTGTAACTGTTTCATCTAAATCTCTCTATGTGATCGGCGGTTAATGACGGGGCATGGCGAGGTGTTGGGCGATCAGCGTGACCAGCTGGCGCGCCAGTTGGCTCTTGCTGGCCAGCGGCAGGCTCTGCTCGCTGTTGCGGGTGACGACCGTCACCGCATTGTCATCGCTGTTGAAACCGATCCCCTGCTGAGCAACATCATTGGCGATGATCATATCCAGCGTTTTGCGTTGCAGTTTTGCGCGGGCATGTGCCAGCAGTCTTTCGGTCTCGGCGGCAAAGCCGACGGTGAACGGCCGATGCGGATGGCCGGCTATGGTGGCGACAATATCAGGATTCTTGACCAGGGTAAGGGTCATCGTGTCGTCGCTCTTCTTGATCTTCTGTTCGGCGACAGACGCGGGACGATAGTCAGCGACGGCGGCGGCGGCGATAAAAATATCGCATTGACCCATCTGCGCCAGTGCGGCGTCGAGCATCTGCTGGGCGCTGGTGATCGTGATTCGGCTGACACGTTCGGGGCTATTGAGATTGACCGGTCCGCTGATCAGGGTCACCCGAGCACCTGCTTCGATGGCTGCTTCAGCCAGGGCGTAGCCCATTTTCCCCGAGCTGTGGTTGCTGATATAGCGCACCGGATCGATCGCTTCGCGCGTCGGCCCGGCGGTGATGCAGACACGCAGGCCGCTGAGCGCACCGGAGCTGAACATCGCTCCGCTCAGCTGGGCAAGCTGTTCAGGTTCGAGCATTCTGCCTAGGCCGCTATCACCACAGGCTTGGTCTCCTGCCCCCGGCCCCCAGAGCTGCATCCCCAGCGACGCCAGCTGTTTAACGTTGCTCTGGGTACGGCTGTCATGCCACATCGCCTGATTCATCGCCGGCGCAATCGCAATCGGGGCCTCGCTGGCCAGGCAGAGTGTGGTCAGCAGATCGTTACCCATGCCTGCTGCCATGCGTGCGATAAAATCGGCGCTAGCCGGGGCGATTAAAATCAGATCGGCCCATTTCGCCAGTTCGATATGGCCCATACCGGCTTCGGCGGCAGGATCGAGAATATATTGGTGCACCGGATTACCTGACAGGGCCTGCAGGGTCAACGGGGTGATGAACTCTGCTGCAGCAGGGGTCAGCACCACGCGGACCTCGGCACCGGCTTTTTTGAACAAACGGGTGAGCTCTGCGCTCTTGTAGGCAGCAATGCCACCGGTGAGCCCGAGAATAATGCGTTTATTAGCCAGAGTTGATAATGATTGAAACATAACGGCTGCTTGACGGTTAGTGAAAGCTTACTATCATAACACTGGCTAGGTGTTTTTCGTAGCCACGGCCACCCATTTTCAAGGAGGCCGCTTTCAAGGAGGAAGGTATGGCGATATCAGATTGGCCAGAGCAGGAACGTCCCCGCGAGAAGCTGTTGCTGCAAGGTCCGCAAGCACTGTCCGACGCGGAGTTGTTAGCAATTTTTCTACGTACCGGTGTGCCGGGTAAGAGTGCGGTTGATCTGGCGCGCGGGCTGGTAACAACGTTTGGAGGCCTGCGTCAGTTGCTGGCGGCCAGTCAGGCACAATTCTGCCTCGGAGAGGGGCTGGGGCCCGCCAAGTATGCGCAGCTGCAGGCGGTCTTAGAGATGGGGCGTCGTCATCTGGCAGAGGAGCTGCGTCGGAACGATTGCTTTACCAGTCCAGCAGCGACCGGGCGTTTTCTAACCAGTCGCCTGCGCGACAGGGATCGGGAGGTGTTCGCGGTGCTGCTACTCGATAACCAGCACCGCCTGCTGGTTTACGAAGAGTTATTCCAAGGCACCCTGAGCTGCGCCGCAGTCTATCCTCGGGAGGTCGTCAAGTTAGCGCTCAGCAGTAATGCAGCGGCGGTGATTTTGGCACATAATCATCCGTCGGGGGTGGCTGAACCGAGTTTGTCCGATCAGCAGATCACCCGAAGGTTGGTGGATGCGCTGGCGCTGGTTGATATTCGGGTGCTGGATCATCTGGTTATAGGCGATGGCCCGCCGGTCTCTTTCGCTGAACGGGGTTTGTTGTGACAAGGGCGGACGACGTGACGTGACGGGATGCATGGGATGTTTCTAAACGAATAAAAAACAACCAATGGTTTGCCTTCGCAGTGGCTATGCTTTAGTATCCGCGCTCCTATCCAAGGTACGGGATTTTTGTCTTCAATGGGTGAAGACGCTCCGCCTGAGGTGTAGATCGATACCAGTGCTTTTAACCGGCTCGGTAAGGTCGTTAAAGCACCAATAATCAGATAGTGATTCGAGAAAATACCATGTCCAGAGTATGCATGGTTACAGGCAAGCGCCCTGTAACGGGAAACAACGTTTCTCACGCTCAGAACAAGACTCGTCGTCGTTTCCTTCCCAACCTGCACTGGCACCGTTTTTGGGTTGAAAGTGAGAACCGTTTTGTCCGTCTGCGTGTGACCTCCAAAGGTATGCGCATTGTCGATAAGAAGGGCATCGATTTGGTTTTGGTTGATGTTCGTGCCAGCGGCATCAAGGTTTAAGGAGCGGAAAAATGCGCGATAAAATCAAAATGGTTTCCAGTGCCGGCACTGGGCACTTTTACACTACCGATAAGAATAAGCGTACCAAGCCCGAAAAGCTGGTATTGAAGAAGTTCGATCCGGTTGTTCGCAAGCATGTTGAATACAAGGAATCTAAGATCAAGTAACTCGTGCATCGAGTAATGATCTTGGTTCTTTCAAAAAGCCCTGCTCTGTCAGGGCTTTTTTTATGGGCGGAAGGTATGCAATATTAACCCGGCGGGTTAATAGGAGACGCAAGGATGCGTCAACATTGGTCGAAGACCAATGCGAGCCCCAGAAAATCAAGCAGTTCCACGCAACTGCGCCAGATTTTAGGGGCGACGGACAGATAGGTATGGAACCTATTTGTCCGCCAGGTTAATAGTAAAGCAGGATGCCAGTGCGGTTTGTTTGTGATCTGGAGGGCTGATGCCTGAGTTGCCTGAAGTTGAAACCACCCGGCGTGGGATAGAGCCGCATGTTAAAGGGCAGCGGGTGGTCGCTGTTGTCGTGCGTCAGCCTCGTCTGCGCTGGCCGGTGCCTGTCGAGTTAATGACGCAGCAGATGTTGGGCAGGTCGATCGAAGCGGTTGAGCGCCGAGCTAAATATCTGCTGCTCAAGATTGGCGACGGCTATCTGATCCTGCATCTGGGGATGTCGGGCAGTTTGCGGCTGGTTGCGCAGGATGCGCCGCTGGGCAAGCATGACCATGTTGATCTGTGTCTTCAGAATGGCTATGCATTGCGGTTGACCGATCCGCGTCGTTTCGGCTCCGTGCTCTGGCAGCAAGGGTGCGCAGCTGAGCACGCGTTGTTGGCGCGTCTGGGGCCCGAGCCATTGAGTGATGCGTTTGATGGAGAACGTTTGTTTAGGTTGTCGCGTAACCGGCGACAGGCGGTTAAGCAGTTTCTGATGGATGGTCATACGGTCGTCGGTGTAGGGAATATCTACGCCAACGAAGCGTTGTTTGAAGCGGGGATCGACCCACGGCGCGCCGCCGGGAGGATATCCCGTGCGCGTTATCAGCGTCTGGCGCAGATTATTAAGGTTGTGCTGTTGAAGGCGATAGAGCAGGGTGGGACCACGCTCAAGGATTTTGTAGGTGGAGACGGTAAGCCCGGATACTTCCAGCAGCAGCTGCAGGTTTATGGCCGAGGCGGGGAGCGCTGTTATCGCTGCACTACGCCGCTGCAGCAGCTAAAACTGGGGCAGCGCGCGACGGTTTTTTGTCCAAGGTGTCAGCGTTGAGAGCGTCATGGGTTTGCCTGGCTGTGTAGGAGGCTGACCGAGAGCAGGCTGATCTACTGCGAAAGCCGTATTTCGGCCATATTAATCGCTGATTTTTGTCAAATAGAACCACTATTCACAAGCTGCGTCCCTGCAGCTTGCCCTACGGGCAGCTATTGCTGTGTAAATCGGCTATCC
>JBALTG010000169.1:0-7607 GCA_036964625.1 Motiliproteus sp. | reverse complement strand
CGCTTTCATCTTGCAGGAAGCAGAGCATTACACAGGCGGGCGGCCAGACGCTGGACGATCAAACTCAGAATGACACTGACGACAAATGCACTTTTGAGCTAGATTCATAACAACCCCCATTTCGTAACGTTACGTTATTATAGCACTTTCGTAACGTTACGCAATGCAACTACGCATAATCGGATCAAATGTATAAAAAAGCCCCGGTGCCGAGACAGGCTAACCGGGGCTTATTCTCCTCTGTCGGGGCATTCGCCCTAACATTCAACGAGATTATGCGCAGTTATGGGTAAAGACTGGAGGGCCAAGGGATGGGCTTAAAACGGCCTTCCTGAGGTAAATACTTGCTTACCAGTCGCTCAATCAACGGCCTGTATCGTTTGAGTTGGATTTAGCGCGCGCCCTACGCAAGATCTGACGTACTGAGCTGGGTTATCACCCCTGGAATCCGCGTACCGCGCCTGTCGAAAAGCCATCAAAGCACGGCTCAGAGGCGAATCCCGCGGTAAGCCAAACATGGTTTAAAAAGAGAGCGCTCGCTACGGCCTTAGGGCTTCTTGGTTTTAAGATCCAAGTCAGCGAGGTCTCGCTGGGAGCCAAATAGATCCTTCAGCTCCAGCATCAACAAATGCCACTCCCTGGTAGCCTCAGTGCGGTCGCTTGCGCACCCAGCTCACACAAAACACAACTGTGATCGGTAGCTAGCGTGCTAGATTCGGATTTTTTGCGACTTCCGTAAGCTGCCAATTTGATCAACCCGGCAGACTCCGGGATCGAACTAAACCATAAAACCCGGACGGATCGACCCTATGGGTCTTGAGCTTTGGCCTGAGCAAAGCCAGCACGCACGGCAACGTAACCCATGGCATCAAGCTTCGCTCTGCGCGTCTTGGATAGCTGCCATAGATTTGAATTTGCCGTATTTTAACGGAACGGTACGTATTATGTATTTTCAAACGAATGACTGCCTAATGAAGCTTGGGGGCTGCCAGGTAGTGGTCAGTAGTCATCCTTTCGCACCAGGCACTCGTCCTTCTTGGGTCGCCTGCCTATCTCTGCCTGCCGCTTCTTTCCGGTCACGGACCTAGCGGCCGAAGACCACACGTGCAGTTTAAGACGGCGAGTTAAAATCGTAATTCTGTGCGAACTTTAAATCACCTTCGCGCTTGATATGACACTAGACGCAATGCGCTCGGCACGCAGACCGCTGATTAACGGCGACATAGATGGCACGTCCTCAGTAGCTACATCAGAGCCTACGAACACGGCTAACCCCTGCGCTAATTCTACGCCAACGCCCTCATCCCCCTTGCTGCTAACGCTGATGTAGAGCTGCGCAACAGCATTTTCACGCGGATTTGATGGCTTCTCAAAAGCCTGGCGCCCGCCCTAGAAATACCTCCATGTCGGCTCTGCCTGTCTCTGTCAAAGTCTGTTGAGTCGGCCTCTACGAGCGGGAAAGCAGGACCGCCCTCGCCTATAAATCATCTCTCCGTCATCATTTTCTTCTGGCCGAATAGCAGATTGGCGCCCATCTGTTGAAGCTCATTCCGCTTCTTAAACAACGGGAATTTGGAGTGTTGGAACAATACTGCCTTGCCAATCCAGCTCGATCGTTCGACCAACCGAAGACCATCAGGATCACCATCAGTAACAAAGATTCGGATTAAAATAACTTACCAGTCAACATGAGGAACCACGCTTAACTTCTTTATTATAAATAAGTGTTAATACGCCCCCTATCCCTTCCAAACTAGGCCGCGAATGGAGCATTTACCAGGCTTGATACTCGGCCTCTTTGCCAGAAAGACCGCTGCCTCCTTTATTTTTTTGACTATCGAATCGGAGTCTTCAACAACCTTATGCGACAACCGCTCGCCTTTCGCCGCCCGCTTTAGCGCATCGAGCAATGCGGCGCGCTGCCTGCCCAGTACGGATTGAAGCTCATCCTCTCCTTCAGTCAGCACCCCGCGCGCCCCATTTTTCCGCGCTGATGGGCAAAAGGCAAGACTTGAACCCTTTTTCCGTGTTGAGTACCTTTGAGTGACCACCTCCGTTCGAGCTACGATCTTTGCTGCGCCATGGGAATTCAGGAATATCGACAAAGACGATATTCGCTCTATCTGATATTGCCCGCTATCGTTCATAAATAAAAGCGGTAGGCAGTGACCAATAAAGTGGGAACGACTATTGTTCCTATAACTGCCCAGACGCAGCATCAGAGCTAAAAGGACTATGTTTCGATTTTTTTAATAGCTGACATACGAAAGGAACCAAACGAAGCACCAGGAGGGTTTCGAAAATGCACGTTTCTCTACCTACCGACGATGATCAGGCAGCAAACCCCATTCCCTCAACGGTTGAAGAGTTGATCATCGAATGGTGCACAGCAACGAGCATCATGCACATTGCCCATCACAAGGCGGCATCGCGCTATGCCCTTCTGCATCGAACCCTCGGCTCGGTGTCTGCTGTGCTTGCAGCCATCGTCGGAACCTCGATTCTCGCAGACGTGGCATCGGGAGATTCGCCAGAAGAGAGCACACTCCGAATTTTGGCAGGCTTGTTGAGCTTATTGACTGCAGGGCTAACCGGCGCCTTGACGTTTCTTGACTTCGATCAGCGGGCGCAAAGGCATCTCGAAGCCGCCGCAGACTTTCAGCGCCTACGCCGAGACATGGAGGAGGAGCGCGTTCGCATTCGAGCAGGTAAAGGGCAGGAAAGTTATAAGGTCTTCAAGGATGCATGGCACAAGGTGCTTAGTGGATCAGCGCCGTTGCCACAGCGCATTCATGACAGCGTACAAGCTAAATTTCGGAGGGTAGCGACGGTTGCAGTTTCCAATGAAGTGAAGACTGGGGATAAAGTGGCTTCGAGCCGATAGTAAGCCCTCGATCTACCCGGTAAACCCCCGGACTGGCTCTCAAGCAATTTCAACATTGCATCTAATTCAGCAGTTTCCAGGTAATGGCTAAGCCGATCTTTGCCTGCCAAGAAGGTTGCGAGAATAGGGCTATCCATGAACACGATGAAATCCTTGATTCACGACCTTGCTGAAGCGGTAGTTGGAGGCTACACACTGAGCGATAATTTGGCCCCAGCGGAGAAGTCGGAACGTGAGCGCACAGGCTTGAGACAGCTTCTAGGTGTCACGCCGTTCACGCAGGGGTTATCCAAACTTTGGGATGAGTTCGAGGCGGGAGTGACGCCAGAAGGTCAGTGGCTTCGTCAGGTAGATCGGCTCGAAATGGCAGCACAGGCAACCAACCCGTGCCCGCTTTCAATTTACTTGGTCACTCTAACTTGGCGATCAAACACGCTGTGGCACATACCTACCATTCGCGAAGCGTCTTCAAGACGAGCGCCCGAACATCAGCTTCACTACCCTCTTTCACTGTCGTAACTTCTGATTCATCAAGAACACAGCGATACTGGGCCGGTTTTATCACTGTCTTCTCAGGATGAGCTTCATCCACATTCTAGTGCTTACCCTGCCCCCGCGTAACCACCTCCTTCGTATCTTCAGAGCCTTCAAACTCCATCTCACCCACCCCATGGCGTAGCGGTCACGAGCTTCTTTGACTTCGCCACGTTTGCTGGACAGGCTGTCAGCTTAGTCGACAGGCTGTGTGAAAACTCCCTTTAACCAATCAGCCGTTCCAGCAAGGTCAAAAGTCGGCACTCATCATGCCTTTTGGCGGGCTGTGCGGCCCACTACAGGTTCTATCGATTTCTGGATTGTCTTCGCCAAGACAGGTGTATAACTAAGCTGGTACTGTAAAAAGTGGCTGAACTGAGCGTTATGCTTTCAGTGCCCTGATTAGAGCTTCTTGTCCCAAGATCGATAGCATGCGTTTCAGGTTGTAGGCGAGAACATGCAAGCTCATCTCTGTGCTGACGTTCTTCAGTCGTTTGGTCAGGAAGTGGGTCGCAACCAACCACGATTTTATAGTGCCAAAAGGGTGATCGACGGTTCCTTTGCGGATCACCATGGTACCGGGTGCAGCATTCAGACGCTGCTGCATCGCTTCCATCTTTCCTTCATGAACCCAGCGTCTCATTTTCCGCGGATCTCGTTTGGCACGAGTACACTGAGATCGGTTGAGCAATCGATGCGGGGGGAATGTTGTCGTCAGCGGCAGACGCTTGACGAAGCTGGGCCGGCACCTGGCAGTCAGGCATAGGTCCGTCAGCGGCTGCGACACTGGTATCGGAGCGTTCCAGTCCGATATCGAATAAGGATTCACAATGTGCGCAGACCACTTTCCGCCACATCTGTTCGCCGTCGAGCAATGCCGCCAGGCGCAGCATCAGGTATTGCCGATCGGCCACGCATAACTCGGCTGCCAGCCTGGCATCGGCTTTTAAATCGCCGATGTGATCAAGCACCAGGCCAAGCAGGTTGCTGACGTAACCGGGGCGATTGTGGCCTGTAGCGGATTCGATAAGACTTTGCGCCATGAGTCCGGTGAGCACATGAAACCTGACGTTGCGGTGTATAACCCCATCCCGCACCAAACCGCCGGGGAGCTGGGCTTCCATGATATGCACGGCAAGCTCCTATCAAGATTTCGTTGGCTCGGTCGCCGCTTCGTCACGTTCCCAGCCTTCTTGCTCTAGCTTGATGGTCTGGATGCCGACGGTGTTAGTGGTGCCTGCGTGAAATTCCGGCAGTGCCTGGTATTCAGATACCCAGGCGCGTTTGACCTGGTAACTCATCGCTACTGAACCTTGCAGGTTGAGGGCATTGATGACGATATCATTACGGAAATTTACCAGCGACATCGCGGCATCGGCGTCGATGTTGTTCACCAGATTGGCCCATTGCTCGAATACCGGATCATGGGTCAATCCCTGTTCCAGGGTAATCGCCTCGTACTTGGTCCCGCCCGGCAGTTTGCGTACATGGGTCGGATCGCCACCCGTGCGGCAGTCGACCGCCTCAGTGGTTTTTTCAGGCCGGCCACAGGCTGGCCGTCAATCAGGACTTGGAACTTGAAGGTGCTATACGGATCGTGGCGATGCGCATTCGCGGGAAACATTGGCGCAGCCATTGCGATCTCCTTTTATCGCTGATTGACCTTCTGCTGAATGCGAACGATGACAAACTCGGCCGGTTTGAGCGGTGCAAAGCCGACCATGACAATGACCTGGCCTGCATCGATATCAGTCTGGGTCATGGTGTCCCCGAGTCCGCAACGCACGAAATAGGCATCGGAAGCCTTTTCGCCCTGGAAAGCGCCAGCGCGAAACAGGCTATTCATAAAACCACCGATGTTGCCGCGCAACGAAGACCAGAGACGATGATCGTTGGGTTCGAAAACCGCCCATTGGATGCCGCTGTAAACGCTTTGCTCGATCATGATAGCGGTGCGCCGCACCGGTACGTAGCGCCATTCCGGGTCGGCCTTGGTGGCGAGTGTGCGCGCCCCCCAGATCACCCGCCCGCCGCCCGGCATATTGCGGTAACAATTAACGCCGCGAGGATTGAGCTGATCCTGCTCGCCATCTTCGACGATGTATTCCAGTCCGGCGGCGCCAACCAGCCTGGCGCCCATGCCAGCCGGCGCTTTCCATACGCCACGACGACCATCGATACGCGACCACATGCCGGCAGCGAACGACGAGGGGCCGACTAGCAGAGTTTTAGCCGCGGTCGGGTTGGTTTCGACATGGTAAAAGGGATTGGCCACCTTGACCCAGGGGTAATACAGAACCGAATAGGTCGACGACGGCAGCGATAATTTCGTGACCTTGTCCGCCTGGTCGAGTTCGTGGCTGGGTGGCGGATCGATGATCAGCATCCGACTTTTCATTTTCTGGCAATGCGCGAGGGTGGCGCTGATGATCGGGTTGCCGGAGCCGCCTTTATCCCAGTGCTGCCCCGGCACGACAATAATGCTGACGTCACGCACCTTGCGCAACACGCTGTCGTAGAAATTGGTGAAGTCGCTGGCGGTGGCTGGATTTTCCGAGCCTCCGGTGAGTTCGGTGCCGAGTTTGTGCGAGCCAAGGGTCTCGACTGGGATGGCACGCGCGGTACCCTGGACGAGCGCGCGCCCCGCGGTGAGGGTGCCGGTGTTCAGGCCGTGGATAGTACGCAGCGAGCCACCGCTGACTGCCAGCGAAGATTTGCGGGCACTGCCGTAGCCGGACGTGAGTGTAAAGCCCCGTTCGGAAGCCGGAGTCGAGGTAAACGTACAGGTAAAATCCTTGTATGCGGCAATACCGGGATTGAGCGCCTGCACCGCATTCTGAATCGCGAGTGCGACGCGGTCACCGTCATCTTTGTTGGACGTGCCTTCCAGTCCTAGGTTTGCCTTCACTAGTGCGATGGTTTCCGCACCGTGGCCGTCGATATTGACGGTCAGGTCGCCATCGACCAGGTTGCTGGTGAAATACCCCGCGCTACCGAAACTGGCCGGTGCTCCCGACCCTTTGAATACAGCTTTCTGCTTGTTATCCAGTCTCAGCAGCGTGGCGAGCGCACTTTCAGTGATTTCGAGCGTAGCCAGCGGTTTGTCGGCGGTAGTGGTCGGTTCTATCGATGTCAGTACGAAGTGGTCGGTGTTATACGTACATTTGAATTGCTGGTAAGCCTCTTCAGTGCCCAGCTTACGGACCTCGGTCTGAATTTCGAAGGCAACCGAATTGGCGTCGGTGAAATGGTTGGCACCGGCCAGCGCGGAGGTAAAGGCTGCGGGTGTCAATCTGATCAGCTTCGGACCGAGGCCATTGATATTTATCGACAACGTCATCGGCGCGGTGATCGACGTCGAGAAAAAGTCGTTGACGGTCGACAGATCGCCACCGGTAAGCACTGCTGCCTGGTATTGTTCAACCGTTTTTTTCGGATCGGTGGCATCACCGAGCGACAGTTCGACATCTCTCGAGCGACCGTTAACCACCGACAGCGCATAATTGCTATCACCGGCACGCATACTCAGGCCAGTAAATTTTTCGTCGACGACGAATTCAAATTCCTGCGATTCATTCTTTGCTCGGTGCCCTATCTCGAGATCAAAAGTCAGCAAATCCTGATCGGGTTTGACGATCCTGTAATAAACCGCATCCCCCCAGTCGCCTTTACTGGAAGCAGAGATGGTAAGCACCGGACTGGTAGTCGGAGTACCACCGGCACCCTCTCCATTGACTGTTGCCGACGCCGAGGATGAACCGCTGCCTGCAAGCCGGCAGATGAACGCGGACTTGCCGCCGTTTAAATAAAACGACTGCAGCGCAAAACCCATGGCGTCGCTTTCCGATGCGACATCACCGTAGAGATTGTTGTAATCGTCAAAGCTTCGTACTAGTTCGGCTTTCCCTACGGGTCCTTTCGTCGCCTTGCCGACAAATGCGGCAACCGAGGTCGCCACACCCTCGATCGGCTTCGAGCCGCTAGGGATTTCTTCAACGTATACTCCGGGATGTAAATATTCCATTGTGATACTCCACACCGACTAAATGGGTCTAACTACCCCCCTGTGTCAGGATAGTTGTCACCCCTCATAATCAATAAAGACAGGGGCGGATAGTGAGCGAGGAATGGCCCGTTATTCCAGTGAACGTAAAGATGTAATCCTGAAGAAGTTACTACCGCCGCAGAG
>JBALTG010000168.1:0-7732 GCA_036964625.1 Motiliproteus sp. | reverse complement strand
ATATGACCAAATTCGGGTTTTCCGCAGTAGATCAGTGTTAAGTCCGACAGGCTGCTAGGATGCGTCAATAGGGGTCGAAGTCCAATACGAGCCCCTTAAAATCTAGCCGGGGGCTAGCAATCGAGTCCTCTGCGATGTTTCTGCAGTGGCATCTCCTGGCGCAATTCGGCGAGCCGGTGCAGATCAATATCCGCCAGCACCACCCCTTCGCCTTTATCCTGGCAGCCCAGCACCGCCCCCCAGGGATCGACAACCAGCGAATGGCCGAAGGTCTCACGGCGCCGATTATGGACCCCGCCCTGATTAGCAGCCAGCACATAGCACTGGGTCTCAATCGCTCGGGCGCGCAGCAGCACCTCCCAGTGCGCCGCGCCGGTCAGCTGGGTAAAGGCCGCAGGAACGCTGATCAGTTGCGCCCCCTGCTCTACCAGTTTTTGGTACAGATCGGGAAAACGCAGGTCGTAACAGATCGACAGACCTAAGCGTCCGACCGGTGTATCCACCACGACCACGCCAGTGCCGGGTTCGATCTGATCCGACTCACGATAACTACCCTGGCTATCGGCAACATCGACGTCAAACAGATGCACCTTGTCGTAGCGAACCTGCTCGACCCCTTGCGCATCAACCACAAAACAGGCGGCCCGCACCCGCTGGCCGTCACTGCTGATCACCGGCACGGATCCGGCAACGATCCAGACCCCATGGGCACGCGCTTGCGCCGCAATGAACTGGCGAATAGGGCCGTCCGGGGATGCCTCCTGGCGACCCCGTTCAAGCAGTGCAGAGGCATCAAAAACGGCGAAGTTTTCCGGCAGTAATACCAGCTTGGCGCCTGCGGCTGCCGCTGCCGAGATCCAATAGCCAGCACGCTCAAGGTTATGCTGCCAATCCGTACCACTGACCATCTGAACCACTGCGATCTGAGTCATTCTGTGTTTATCTCCTTCGATATCAGCCGCGAACAACCGAGTTACCCTCGCGTTCGTCGCCTATCGTGGTGGAAGGACCGTGACCCGTTATCACCAGCGCGTCATCATCCAGGGTATACAGCCGCTCTTTGATCGATTTTTCAATCTGCGCATAATCCCCACCCCAGAGATCGGTACGTCCGATGGAGCCACGAAACAAGGTATCTCCCGCTACCAATAACTTAGCCTCTTCAAACCAAAAGCTGGTCGAGCCCGGCGAATGCCCCGGCGTATGTAGTGCCACCCCGCCACAGCATCCCAGATCCTGATCATCCGCAATCGCCGCATCTGGATCAGGCTGGGGCGTATAGGGCACACCAAACATCTGACACTGCTGCTCGATCATATCCCACAAGAAATTATCCGCGGCATGCAGATAGATGGGCGCCCCGGTCTTGCTCTTGAGCTCTCCTGCCGCCAATACATGATCGAGATGGGCATGGGTATGATAGATCGCCACCAGCTGCAGATTATTAGCCATCAGTTCAGCCAGAATAAGGTCCGCGTCACCGCCCGGATCGATCACGATCGCCTTGCCACTGCGCGTATCACCGAGCAGAGTACAGTTGCACTGCAATGGACCAACAGCAAAGGTTTTATGAAAAAAAGCAGCACGGGGCTGATCTTTCTGTAAAGATTTTTGTTGCACTCTAAGCTCCTCCAACGGGGGATAATATGCAGACCTATCGTTCGCGTTATGATTCCGGGTCACATTGGCTCGGAGATAACCCTACGCGGCCAGACTAATGATCGATCTCTAGCGATTGCGGCTGTTGCTTAGGTGATTGCAGCAGCGTCATCTGCGGGTCGTCCCAGGAGCCCTCAATGCTATAGCGCACAGAGGTGAATTTACTGAGCTGCTTACCAATCAGCTTATCAACTAAAAATACAGCCCCCGCAATCTGCGGCGTTGCCAGGAATACCGCCGCCAGAGCAAAATTCTCGGTAATGGGCAGAGTCACCAGCATCCGCTGATTCAAGGTCTGCTGGTACAGATCCAGCGCCCCCTCAAACGCTAGGTCGAAACTAGGCCCTGTCACCTCCAGGGGTTCAACGGTGGTGGCAACCCCATCGCTGATCCGATAATGCCCCGATGCTTTATCGAAGCTAATACCGTCCTTAGCCAAATCAGAAAAATCTAAGCTTAACCGGCGCCAGATGGTATTGGTGTTAAACAAACTGAAAATCTTCACCACCTGGCTACCGCCGCCAGTATCGAGCACCCGGCCATTGGTCACTTGCAGCTCAGACTCGCCATCTAACGTCTGCCAATTGAACGCCAGCGGTGAACCCTGCCAGTTAAATTGTCCGCTGAGCAGCGCCGACTCCGTCGCCAATCCCGGCGTAGCACCCCACTCCAACAACACCTTACCCAGATCGGTGGTGGTTAACGCCAAATCAACAACACTACTATGCTGCTGATCTTTGAACTGCCAGTCAACATCTGCCACGACGCCCAGATTACCCACGGTCGCCTTAAGTGTATCGATTAGCACCCCATCAGGGCCCGGCTGGAGCCCGAAGTCCCAGCGTCCCAGATCACGCTCGCCGTAACGCAGCGCGGTAATACTGATCTGCGCAGCCGGGAGTGAACGCGGGTCAAAACTAAGTAACGGATCCTGACTTGGATCGAAGGGTGCTGCAGAGCGCACTTTGTCAACGTCAGTCTGTGTTTCCAGTTGAGGTACGTAAAGATAATCCAAACCAATCTGAGTGACCCCCTGTTTGCCGGGCCATAGCACCCGACCACGCACCATCGGGCTGTCGAGCACAAGTTCCCAACTCTCTGCACCGGGGGTCAACTGCGCCTGCAACTGCTCTACCTGCAACGCACCGAAATCCAGCCGACCAATATCGAGCTGCACCCACTTTATAATCTGCGCCGGATCAGTAGCCGCGACAGCGGGTCCGGCAGCGCCTGCCGTATCCGGGTTAACAAAAGCCTGAGTTATAAACGCCTGCCACGGGGCCACGGCCAACGTATCCAACTGACCACGAATCCACAGCCCGTCATCTCGACTCAGAGCTGCAGACTGGCCACGGCCCAGGACTAGTTCCCCCCCGCTAAACCCGCCCCCTAAAGGCATCGCAAAATCAAGCTGCTGCGCATAGCGCAGGCGCATATGCGGGGTTTCATCCAGACTGATATCGATTTCCAGCGGCTGTGACTGCTCGGCCGTTTTCGCAAAAGGCGCGGGCATATTCACTACAACACCCCGCAGTTGACTGTCTATGCGCAGGTTCGAACATCCGGGGATCCCCGCACAGATCTGCAAGCGGGCCTGATAGGGCGTTTCACCCTGGAGAGCGTGCAGCAGCGGCTGCTGCAACCAGTCTTTCAGCGGCTCGATACTCACCCAACCACCGCCACGGACCAGCGTCCTCGGCCCCTCCGGATGCTGTTCAGTAACAATATCCGCCTGCAACGGCTGCCCCAGCAGGCTCCCGCTGATGCGGTCAGACGAGAGCCCCTCACGCTCGTGATAACGCAATGTCCCGGCTAGCTGGCTAAAATCAACACCGAGGCCTGCGTTGGAGAGCAAACCATCGCTCAGCTTCGATTCGATCCTGACCAGGGAACGCTCCGGATGCTGCAGGTCGATGCCCAGGGCCAACTTGGAATGGCTCACACCATCCAACTGCCAGGGCCGCAGCGCCTCGCCCAGCACCGCCCGGGTCGGGGCTTGGATCAGGGTGGTGCGAATATCGGCGGCAGGGCCTTCCAATTCCGCTTCGATCTGCAACGATGAACTGTGCGGGGGCAGATAGACCCGCCCCCGGCTCACGTCGGTACCCAGCAGCTTACCCTGCGGAATCTCAACCAGCAGCTCACTACCCTTGACCAAAATAAACGGGTTGGCCTGAGTTAACTCGGGCCACTCCGGCTGATACCACAACGAGGCCTGATCGGCATTAAAAAACAGCTGCACGGTCCGTTGTGGCGAGTCCGTTTGCGGATGCAAGGGGGTGTCGACGATCACCCCGCCACTACTCACCTGGCCTCCGGTAATGGACTGCTGCAACCAACTAAACAACGGTTTTGAAAATATTTTATCGGGCACAAATAGCGATGCTAAGGTCGCATCGGCTTGTTCCATACCGATCATCAGCACCAGCCGTCCCGCTTGCTCGGGATGGGATTTAGCTGGCAGATCCAAACTGAAGCGGCCATTTGCGCGCAGCCGCTGATCGTCTATCTGCAGACGCTCACTGGCGACAGTCACGCCTGCGGGGCCGACATGCCAGCTCACCACGCCGCGGGCATGCTCAAACTGCCAGCCCTGAGCATAGAGTTTGGGGAAATTCAGACCGAACCGGTCCGATGAAAAATCGACTCGGCCGCCAGCGGCATTGACCTGTAGCAGACCATCGACCCCCTGTAGGCCCGGAGCGCCATGCCAGGGTGAGACACCCACCTGATTCAAATCAGCACTGAAGTCAAACGCCATAGGCGCGGTGTCGGTGGCCATCTGCCACTCGAAGCGTGGATTGCGCAGTTCGCCGACAGGATCGAGTCCGGCCAGACGCAGTTTCAAACTGTCCGCGACCAGCGCAGAATCATTGATGATTTGCCACAGAGGGGCCAGGACTAACGCGTCGCTGGAAAATAACCATTGCGGTCCCTGCTTGCGCAGCGACAAACGCTGCAAAGGCAAGTCTACGCCATCGATCTTCCCCTGCAGTCCGGTAATCGCCAACTCCCCTTGCTGCAAACCGTCCAATGCCGCATAAAATTGTAGCCCTGCGTCGGCGATACTCAGGTGTTTGGAGTTTTGTTGCCAGTCCAGCGAGGGAAGCTCGACCCTGCCTTGCACAACATGCTGCCCATCAGGACGCCAACGCCCCCACACTTCAGCGCCCAGCTGGAACCGCTGCGGCAGCAGCGCACTGGCGCTAAACTGGCCCCAAAACTGCTGATCCAGAACCGGCGCATTAAAGTAAAATTCTGAACTAAATCCGGCTTCGCCAGGCAGACCGTGGAGCAGCGCCCGCAAGTCAATCGCCTGCTCCTGCCCTAGCCCCAGCTGCCCCTCTAACGCGTAGTTATTGGCTTGATGTTGAAACTTGACATTGATCCGCTGTGGCGGCAACGGCTGCTGTTGCTCGAACTGCACCTGTACCAGAGCATTACGAATCTCCAATTCTTGATGCACCAGCAACGCCTGCAGCAACGGCAACAGATCGCCCTGACTATTAGCTGGGGCTTGATTGTTATTTTTGGCGGCTGCCGGGGATGCCCCTGCCAGCCCCCAGCCGCGCTCACGCGAACGATACAGCGACAGATCCAACTGATCGATCAGGACCTGACGAAATACCGCCTCTCGCCGCCACAGCGAACCCAGGGTATCAAATTGCAGCGCCATCCTGCCTACATCGATCCGCCGCCCGCCCGCCAGGGTGATCGTTACCGCAGTCGCTTCCAAGCGCGGGGAAAAAGCTATCCAGCTGCCACTTAACTCGCCCACGCTGATCTGAAAATGCGGGCTGTTGCTGATCAACTGCTCCAGCTCAGGCTTAAACTCCATCAGATTCAGCATCAACCAGCGACCCGCTGACAGGGTCGTTGCGAGCAGCAACACCAGCCCGATAAAACAGACCATAACCCAGCGTCGCACGTGGTTGAGTGAGCGCATAAACATCGTCGGCTACCGCAGCACCACGTCAAACTGCTCGGTGGTATAGAGCGAATCCACCTGGAATCGGATGGTTTTGCCGATGAAGGCTTCGAGCTCTGCGACGTTGCCTGAGTCCTCGTCCTGCAGCCGGTCAACAACCGACTGCGACCCGATCACCAGGTAGGCGTCCGCATCATAGGCGCGCGCTTCGCGGAGAATCTCCCGGAAGATCTCATAACAGACCGTCTCCGGCGTTTTGATCATACCGCGTCCCTGGCACTGACAGCAGGGTTCGCATAGCAGCTGCTCCAGACTCTCGCGGCTACGTTTACGGGTCATCTCGACCAACCCCAGCTCCGAGACCCCGGTTAACTTACTCTTCACATGATCCTTAGCAACCACCCGCTCCAGCGTCCGGAGCACCTGGCGACGATGCTCAGGATCCACCATATCGATAAAATCGATGATGACAATGCCGCCGAGATTACGCAGGCGTAGCTGCCGACCTATAGAGGTCGCCGCTTCAAGATTGGTTTTGAAGATGGTCTCTTCAAGATTCCGGTGGCCGACGTAGGCACCGGTATTGACGTCAACAGTGGTCATCGCCTCGGTCTGATCAAAAATCAGATAGCCACCCGATTTCAGCTCCACCTTTCGCCCCAGCGCCCGCTGGATCTCCTCTTCAACGCTGTACAGATCAAAGATCGGCCGCTCGCCCGGGTAGTGCTCAAGCCGGTCCGAGATTTCCGGTATCAGACTGGCGACAAAATCGGAGGCTTTCTGAAAAGTCTCCTTGGAATCGATCCGAATGCGCTCTAGCCCCTGGGACGCCACGTCCCGCAAGGTCCGCATATGCAGTGGCAGATCCTCATAGATAACCCGCGGTGCCTGCTGACTCTTCATCCGCTCCTGGACCTTGTTCCAAAGCCGCCGCAGGTAGGCGATATCCGCCTCCACATCGGCACAACTGGAACCTTCGGCAGCGGTACGCAAGATAAACCCGCCAGCACTATCGGGATCTGCGGCCAAGGCGTCACTGACGACGGCTTTGAGTCGCTGGCGCTCCTCATCGCTCTCGATCCGTTGCGACACGGCGATCTGATCGCGCCCCGGCATAAACACCAGGTAGCGCGACGGGATAGATAGACGGGTGGTCAGCCGCGCCCCCTTGGTACCGATCGGATCTTTAGTGACCTGCACCACCAGCGACTGACCTTCGCGCAGCAGAGAACCGATCGCAGGCTCTGGAGCTCGCTCTTCAGTTGCGCAGCCGCCCGGAGTCAGTTCTGCTACATGAATAAAAGCCGCCCGCTCCAGACCTATATCGACAAATGCCGCCTGCATCCCCGGCAGCACCCTGACGACTTTACCCTGATAGATATTGCCCACAATGCCTTTACGCTCGGCCCGTTCAATGTAGACCTCCTGCAGCATGCCATTTTCAATCACCGCTACTCGCGTTTCCATCGGAGTAACGTTAATCAGAATCTCTTCAGCCATCGCATCGTTTCCTATCTGTATCGTTAACGCCAGCCGGCTCAGTTACACTCCGCCCCGTTGCCAAATTGGCACGCCCAACTGCTGCAACAGCTGCGCGGTCTCCTGCAACGGCAGGCCGACCACGGCAGAGTAGCTACCCTCTATACGTTCGACAAACACCGCCCCCAAACCCTGGATTGCATAACTTCCCGCTTTGTCCCTGGGTTCTCCCGTTTCCCAATAGTGTTCACATTCACTCCGGCTCAGCTCTCTGAACACCACATCGGTTGAGACCAACAATGAGCGCTGCCGTTCCCCCTGCACCAGCGCCACCGCCGTCAGCACCTGATGCCGACGGCCCGACAACATCCGCAGCATCGCCACAGCTTCTTCTTTATTGCCAGGCTTACCCAGAATCTGCTGATCGCAGACCACACTGGTATCACTCCCCAGCACCCAAACATCCGCAGCCACGCTGGCAACAGCTCGGGCTTTCTCTAAAGCCAGTCGGCTGACATACTCTGCGGGGCGTTCAGCGTCGTGCACGGACTCATCAATATCAGCGCTCTGACAGTCGAACCGCACCCCTATCTGGGCGAGCAATTCGCGCCGCCGTGGTGAAGCCGATGCCAGGATCAGTGCCGTTGACGTGATGACCTCAACGGC
>JBALTG010000167.1:0-7818 GCA_036964625.1 Motiliproteus sp. | reverse complement strand
GTAGGACATTAGTCCGGTGAAGAGCACCATCAACAGCAGAGCAATGGCCCGGCCGCCAAACAGGATGCCTTCCAGACGTTTAACAAGAGTGTTCAACATAGCCGACCTCGTATTGTTTTAATTGAGAAGGGTCGCAAGGGTTAGCCGTAGCGAAGCCGGTACCGTCCGGCTCCGCTGAGGGCGGGCATTAAACCCGTATTTTCAGATCAGAAGGTTTTGGAAACCGTGAATGCAATCACGTCCTTATCCCGGTTATCCACCACCCGCTTGGGATTACCACCCCAGTACGTCAGGTATTGCAGCGACAGGGTCAGATCGTCCTGATCGACGAAATTGAGGTAGACGTTGGCCTCTTTGGCCTCGTTGCGCCACCAGCCCAACAACTCGTGCGACGAACCGCTGACGTTGTGGCGAAAGAACACCCCTGGACTGACGGTCCAGCCGGGTATCAGACTGCCTTCATAGGCGACGTTAGCTTCCATCGCATAGCCCCAGGAGAGGCTCTTACTGCTGTCCAGCGCCACTTTGACGTCGGTACCCGAGGGATTCAGGCCCGGCACGTAGGACGCGGCCACATCGAACAGGAATATCCCACTGTCGGCACCGGAGGTATTAAGCAGCCAACCCATGGGGCCGTTGGGCGTCAGCAGGTTGATGGCGGTGACATCGACGCTCCAGCGCTCCTGCTCACGCAGACAAGTAGTAAGCGTGGCGCCACAGCCAGTATCGAAATCCAGTGGATCTAATGCGATCACATCGTTGGGCCGATACGCGAGCTCGGCACCCACGGCCCATTCACCCAGGTCGGTATTCATGCTCAGCGCATACATATCGATACCTTCTGCGAAGGTCAGGTTAGGGGTACCACTTGTATCCCAACGCACCCAGGGGAATTTCTCGTTGTAACGGGCGTAGTAGAAACCGTAGGTGGTGGGGCTGTCTTCCGATTGATACTGCAGGGTAAAACCGTACTGGGCCGCATCGGGATCATCCTCGACCCCGCCAAAACCGCCTTCCGTGGGGGACGCCGTGAGCAGACTGCCCTCGCCGATCAGGTTGGTGGTGCTCCAGTAGGTATCCACCGGCGGGAAACGATGCGGTTCGAAATCGAACTGATAGTACGCCTCGACACTGAGGGCGTCGGTCAGCCCCTGGTTAATGGTGATCATCGGCACCGGCACCAGAATCTCTTTGATCTGACCGCCCGGCAGTGTCGCCGATTGGATATCGACCGGGTTGGTGGCGTAGTTGATGCCACCGAAATGGAACAGGCTCTCGCCCCAGTTCAATACCTGATTTCCCACCCGTACCCGGCCGAACTGGTCGCCGATGGCGTAGCCCTTTTCAACGAACAGGTCGAGCAGACGCACACTGGATTCGGCTTCATCTTTAGCATCCGGGTGCAGCGGGGTTTTGGTATCGGCCATCTCGAAATCGCGTACCCAGGTGGCGCGGCCAAACACCGCCCACTCGTTGGGAAACTGCAGATCCAGTTCGTGAATACCGCGAATATTGGCAGAAGGCACCGACTTGTTGGCGTAGTTAGCCTTGTTATTACCATTATTATTGGTATTAAGGGTGGGATCTACATCCTCCAGCGAGTACTGCACACCTGCAAATACGGTGGAGGTAAACGCCCCTTTGATATTCTCTGTTTCAAAAAGAAACGCGTTGGCGCTTCCCGCCATGGCCAGCATCGCACCGGCAACCGCCTGGGAGATGATACGTTTTTTCATGATTGTTCTCCGAATTATCAGCAGGTTGTTTAGCGACGGCTTGAACGTTTGAGATAGTTAACGGTGAAGTGTTTCTTGTTCATCTTGCCGTCACGGGCGTAGTTCCACTCGACATCACGACCACCACCGTAAGGGGTGGAGTCCACTACCCAGCGCTGGGTCTGCAGGTCGTGGCTGACGTGGGAGATGCTGACGCAGGCATCCAGCTCCCAGACTGGCATGGGGTGCGATTCAACGGTACGCCAGATCTTGCCTTCGGCATCGAAATGATCGGCCACCAGGATGTTCCAGCTGTCCTCATCGACGTAGTAACGACGGGTCGGCATGGTGTGACGCTTGCCATCGGCGACGGTCGCTTCGATCTCCCAGACCCGGTGACGCTCGTAACGCACCAGCTCTCGCGGGAAGTGATCGGGATTTTTGATGCTGGCTTCGTCGGCGGTAAAGTCGTAAGCCTTGAAGCTGTTGTAGGGCACGATCAGCTCTTTCTTGCCGATCAGTTTCCAGTCAAAGCGATCCATGGCACCGTTGAACATCCAGAACTCGTCCACCACCTTGGTGCCTTCGTTACCCATTACCGGGGCATCGTAGCTGTAGGTGGGCAGACGACGAACGCGACGCTGGCCGGGGAAGTACAGCCAAGCGTTGGTGGGCTCGTTGATTTTCCACTTATAAAGCAGCTTCTCACCGATCCGCGCTTCGGGCTCGAAGGTGTCGTAGACAAAGGCGGCCTCGATACCACCGGCATCTGCAACGCCCTGATTGTTGGGCTTGTTGAACGGCAGATCCACCAGCCACTCGTTGTAGAACTTGACCCAGGCGTCGGAGCCTTTGGACGGCGAGATATGCGATAAGAACTTCATTTTGAAGCCTTCACCCATGTAACGCATCTTGTGGTTCCAGATCACCTCTTCAGCAGTCTGCGGAATTGGGAACAACACCGCGTTACCGACACCGGCATCGAGCTTGTTGCCATCGCTGCTGAGCTTGGCGCTGACAGCGTTCAACTTGGTACGCTCGTAAGCAGACCCCGGCAGCGCGCAGCTACGGCGGGTGGGGTAGACGTCCATGGTGTAACCGGACAATGTCTTGATCGACGCGATCTGGCCCGCGGTCAGGGTGTCGGCATACTGATCGACGTTTGAGGCGTCGATTGTAAGCAGCTTGGTTTCGTTCTGGTGCGGCCAGAATTCGTGCCGGGCCTTGCCCCACTCCCAACCCGCGGGCGCTTCGGTTTCACCACCGCTCCAGGCGGGGATGGTGCCAGCGGCGTTAGCCGCCTGCTCGGCGCCGCTCGGGGTCAGATCCTGACCGAGACGGTCGGCCTGGGACTGGTCAACGGCGGCAAGTGCCCCCACGGATGCGGTTCCCAGAACCCCTGATAACGCAACACACAAAATTCGTTTGCTCATCATTCTCTCCTTTATACCGAGTACCCGTTGGGGTCGGCAGCTTTTATTATTCGGTGGTGATAGCTGGATCAGTTATCGCCGCAGGAAAAATCCTTGCGACTAGAATGGCTTTCAAGGGCAAAACCAACAATTGCGGTTAAGGACAGGGGCACTGTCTTCAAAGGCCAGGGGGCTGGTCGTTAGGAACAGCCGAGTTCGGCGGCTGAATTCTCAACAAAAAGTTCGTAACTGATTATTTTCCCAAGTAAAGATATTGCACGCGTCGGAAAACGGGGTTGCACGAACGTGCGAATGACGCTAGCTTGATTGGACAGTGTCCGAATAAGACCCAGAGGGTGACCGCCAATGACGCCGGGACAGTTTCGTACCGCCTACATCCACAAGCTGTTGAGCGTGGTTCAGAAACAGGGCATCGCTGTGGACGAGTTCTACCGCTCCATCGGCCTGACCACGGCACGCATCAGTGACCGAATGGAAACCAGTCGCCAGGATTACGAAAAGATTCATTTCAGTGTTATCGATGAGGTGGATCTGCCCGGACTGGGGCTGATCTTGGGAGCAGGGGTCAACCTCAGCGATCTCAGTCTTGCAGGACTGGCCTTTATGTTCAGCTCCGACCTGGAACGCGGCATCAAGCGCTGGACCCAGTTCCAGGAACTGACCGACCCGCCGCATCGCTACCAGTTCTACCGCGGCGCCGAAACATCCACCCTACGCGCCACGATTAACCTGGAGCCGTTCCAAGCCAACCTCCGCCGTACCCGCTTTGCGATCGAAGAGAGCCTGTCCGAGTGGTTTGTGGCGGGCGAGCTATTTGATCGCCCGGAGGGCTGGTTCAGTGAGATCCACCTGGCCTATCCAAAACCCGATTATTCCGATCTCTACCAGGAGCAGTTTCACTGCCCGGTCAAATTCGACCAGCCGCACACCCAGTTTCTGTTCCCGAGTCAGTACCTGCAACGGCCCATGCGCCACGGCGACGAAGACATTGCCCAGATTCTGGAGTTCAAATGTGCAGCCCTGATCAAGGCCAGCCGGGGACAGGACGAACTGGTCTACACCATTCGTACCATCCTGATGCGCGACCCAGAAAAATATAAACATATCGGCGAGGTCGCCGGTGTCCTCAACGTCAGCGAGCGCACCCTGCGCCGCCGCCTCACTGAGCTGGGCACCACCTTCAAGGAGATCGCCTTCAACTACCGCATTACTCTAGCCTGTGAATACCTGGTCGCCACCGATCTGCCGATCAGTGCGGTGTCGATCATGGTCGGTTACTCCGATACGGCCAACTTCTTCCGCGCGTTTCGCCAGCATATCGACATGACTCCCGACCAGTACCGCTGCGCGCACGCCAAGTCCTACTGTGCTCTCGAGGACCACGAGCAGCCAAATTGAAACCTGAGGTTAACTTTCAATCCAGAGCGTCCGCCGGCGCAGATAGGGCGCCAGCGGATCGTAGCGGTCGCCCGGCTCCATTCGATAGTGGCCGTTAACCCAGATCTGTTCCGTGCGCAGGCTGCGAGATAGCCGCCGGATGCGCGCCAGTTGCTGGGTAAATAGACTGATACCCCTGCAGTTCCGATCCCGGTTGGCTCGACGTACGGTACGATCCTCATAGCCGAAGGGCTGGACCATCAACACCGGCACAGGCAGTGACAACGCCTCATGTGCCAGTCGTAACGGGTCATCGGCAATCAAGGCCGGAGCCAACCCGCGGCCATCGCAGAACGGTTCACCACCCAGCACCCTTAGCCCCAACGAGCGGCAGCGTGCCAGAACCTGCTGCGCCTGCAAAACCTGCTCTGGCTGGCAGAGAGGCCCCAACTGGGTCGTTTGTTCCAGCGCCGGACCGCAACGCAAACGATCGATTCGGTCGGCAATGGCCTCGATCAACTCTTCATACAAGCTTTCATGGGCATGAATTCTGGGCGTAAATATTGTCGGATTGAGGGGCGACAGAACTCGTTCCAGCAGCACTTCCACTACCTGATCGATATCGGCATCCTCGAACACCAGCATACGGCTGGAGGAGTCGGCACTCGGAGAAGACTCTGGTAGTGCAGCGCTTGCAACACCTGGACGGAACAGGTCGTCATGGCTGAGCAATCGTTCCTCGAGTGCCGCATCGCCCGCCAGCAGGCAGAGCGCATCGGCAGGAACTCCTGCTCTGACCAGCAGCTCGCAGAGAAAATAGAGCACAGGATAGGCACTATCATCACAGATCAGCACCAGCGGGCATCCTGCCGATAACGCCGACACCACCGGAACCAGTCGTTGCGTCAGTGACTCGGTGCACTGCACGCGCAGCAGCGCCGTGCCGCGCGGGTCGCGGAACGAGCAGCGAAACGGGTCCATGCTGCCCTGATCAGCGGCAGTGTGACCCTCCAGCGTGGAGGGCAGACCTGCCAAATAGCGCACCCAGACCAAGGCTTCGGGAATACAGGTGCGTAGTACCGGTGTAACCGCCCGCCCCGTTGCCAGAGATTCCAGTTCGGCCAACGGTTGTTGGTTGGTATCGAACAACTCGGCAAAACGGTACAGCAGACTTTCACGTTCGCAAGCGCTGTATGCTCCCCACTCCCCTTGAGTGACATCCAAAGCGGCGGCAACAGCTAGATCCGCATCCTGCAGATCAGCCTGAACTACCTGGGCAAAAGGTTGCCCACTGGAGGAGTCGAGCAGCGGCACTATGACACGGCCGCTAAGGTCACTATGACCGGCCCCGATAAAAGGTGGCAACACGCGGCTAATCAGCGTACTGACCTCCTGCGACAGTCCGCCCCAAGGATCGGGCGAGCCGGTCTGAATACTGCTAGTCGGACGCTCACTCATCGCGATTCCTCTCACCTCTCACCTCTGGCGCCAATCGGACGACAGCCTAACTCGCCTGCCATTACAGCTGTGTGTAACGCTGCGTTTAAACCCACGGCTTATACCGGTGCAAAACTTCGGTCAGCTGCAGCGCGTTGCCGCCACAAGGCTCTTTCAGATACCCCGTCAACAGACCGGTGACCGGATCGATCGCGGGTGCCTGGATCGCTTCCATCCCGGCCCAGAGCGCATCGTCCCAGGCGCGTTGAACATCGTTGGCCTGATATATGATCTCGCTGATATAGGCCCCACGCTTGGCATAGCGCTCTTTCTGGTCTTCGGTACGGGCCTTTTGCAGCACAAACAGGTTGGGACGCTTGATGGGGTCGTAATTCTTGTCGGCCATATAGACCACCCGCTCGTCAGCAGCACCGAACTCGCGGATAACCCGCAGGTCCATGATGTTCTGATACCAATCGATCATCGCATCCAGGTCGTTACAAATTTCGATACAGCCAATCATCTGCAGGCCACACTGACCGGAAGGCGCCTGGGTAAACTCCTGTACCCGGAAGTTCTCGTCGGTGTACTCCATGATCTCGATCCAGCGTCCCTCCGGGTCATGAACAACAAAGCCGTCGTAGGTCGGAAACTCTTCAAACGGCATCACCTCGGTGGCACCGTTGGCCAGCAATTGATCCATCGACGCCCGGGCATCACTGGTTAACCAGCAGATATGGTTGTAGCCGCGACCGTGCTCCGCCCACCAGTTGCGTTCGTACTCAAACTGAAACGGCGGTGCCTCGATCTGGATCTGAAACGCTGCACCACCACAACCCATAAAGGTGTAATCGGAGTGCCCCTCACCGGTGACATGAAACACCGCACCGGAGAAATAGTTGGTAATCCCATGATGCCAGCGCAGATAAGGCCAGACATTGTCGCGCGGCTTATCATCGTAGATGCAAAGGTGGTGGATGCTGTAATCGAGTGTTTGGGCGCTCTTCATATTAGGGTACTCCGCTGGGTCGCCAATAAAGGGTTATTGATGGCTACCAAGATTACCGACCCTAGCGCCAGAAAAAATGAGGTATGCGGCCAACAGGGATGCCAATTCAGGCCAAGTAGTAAAACAGCGAGGTATGCAGGCGGGGTGAGATCAATAGAATGGAGTTAAGGTGTTGGCCATTAAGCCAAGATGAAAATCCCTTAGATGCAAGGCATCCTGGTTTTTTTGAGCGCGAGATGCTGTGTAGATGTGATCTGCGCAGTTCTATCAATCCTTGATAGTGGATCAAACGCATATTGCGTGAGTTTCCTGAATAAATACAAGCGAGTATGGCGCCTTCTTCGTTTGAATCCTATCCATAAATCTTGCTGGACGGACAGAAAAAAAGGGCCCCATAGGGGCCCAAAAGATACGCGAACCACATTTAGCCATAACCGGAGAATAGGCTTTCGCGTAAATAATGATGGCGAAGCGTTAAACTTCGGAACGCCCCAGCAAGCGCAACACTCGGTTCAACTTGTCTTTTCCACCGATGCTTTCATAGAACTTCGGCCAAACCGCTTGGGTAGCCTTTTCGATCCACTCCTTTTCACCGTTGGCAGGGTCATCGATCTGCATGCCTTTGGATATCAAGTCCTTCTTGATGGCCGCCTCGCTCTCACGCAGGTACGTTGCGCTATGCTTGGTCGCCGCCTTTCCTGCCTCTAAGATAGCCTGTTGGATCTTAGGTGACTGGTCCTGAAATACCGACTCGCTGACGAACAGCGGTTCGATCGAGAAGATATAACGCACATTGGTAATGTACTTCTGCACCTCATAGAACTTCATCGAATGGATCGTCATATAC
>JBALTG010000166.1:0-8435 GCA_036964625.1 Motiliproteus sp. | reverse complement strand
GTAAAGGCAGCCACTGCCTGTCGGACCTTCTCGACCGCTGGAAAAGCGGCGACATGCATTGTGATATCGCCTGCGTGATCTCCAATCACGAGGATATGCGAGGCCTGGTCGAGTGGTATGGTATCCCGTTTCACAAGGTAGTCATCGATAAAGACAATAAGGCGCCCGGCTTTGCTCAGGTGGAAAATCTGGTCGACGAATACCGTGCTGATTGCGTGGTATTGGCGCGTTACATGCAAATCCTTCCGCAAGCCCTATGCGAAAAGTATCGTCATAAGGTGATCAATATCCACCACAGCTTCCTGCCCTCCTTTATCGGCGCCAAGCCGTATCATCAGGCCTCTCGCCGGGGCGTTAAGTTGATCGGTGCTACCTGCCACTATGTCACCGAGCAACTGGACGAAGGTCCCATCATCGACCAGGATGTCGCCAGGGTTAGCCACAGCGACAAGGTTGAAGATCTGGTTCGGCTCGGCAAAGACGTCGAAAAAACGGTGCTGGCCCGAGGTCTTCGTGCGCATCTCGAGGACCGCATTCTGGTACACGGTAACAAGACTGTCGTGTTTAACTGACAGTTATTTAGCAGACGGCCACCCAACCCAAAAAAATAACCCGGGGCCAAGACTTAAAAAATTCGGAGAAACACCATGACTAAGCAACTCCCCTCTTCCGCCAAGGTTGTCATCGTTGGTGGTGGCGTAATCGGCTGCAGCGTCGCCTACCACCTGACCAAATTAGGCATCAAGGATGTGGTACTGCTGGAGCGGAAATCGCTCACCTGCGGCACCACCTGGCATGCCGCTGGGCTGGTACCGACGCTTCGCGCCAGCTACAACATGTCGATGCTGGCCAACTACAGCGCCAGTCTTTACGAGCAACTGGAAGCGGAAACCGGCCAAGCCACGGGGTTTGTTCGCAATGGCTCTCTGACCATCGCCACCAACAGGGAGCGTCTAGCCGAACTCAAACGCGGTGCCTCCATGGCCAAAGTGGCAGGGTTTCCTTGCAACGTGATCACCCCCGAGCAGGCCAAAGAGATATGGCCGCTGCTCAATACCGATGATGTACTAGGCGCCATTCACCTGCCCATGGACGGAATGGCCAGTCCGGTGGATGTTACCCAGGCATTAGCCAAAGGGGCCAAAATGGGCGGCGCCCAGATCTTCGAAAACACCAAGGTGTTGGATATGAAGATACGCGATGGCAAGGCCGCCGGGGTGATTACCGAGAAAGGTGATATCGACGCCGAATTTGTGGTCAACTGCGCCGGTATGTGGGCCCGTGAATTCGGTCGTAAAGCAGGGGTCAATGTACCGTTGCATGCAGCCGAACACTTCTACGTGGTCACCGAAAATATGCCCGACCTGCAACGGGGGCTACCCACCTTGCGAGATATGGACGGCTACTGCTACTACAAAGAAGACGCCGGCAAGCTATTAGTCGGCATGTTCGAACCCAATGCGAAGCCCTGGGGCATGAAAGGCATTTCAGAAGATTTCTATTTTGATCAATTGCCCGATGATTTTGATCACCTGGAGCCCTACCTCGAAGCGGCCATGCATCGCCTGCCGATTCTGGAGCGAACCGGGCTACAGCTGTTCTTCAATGGACCGGAAGCCTTCACCCCGGATGACCGTTACCACCTGGGTGAGGCCCCGGAATTGCGCAACTACTTTGTCGCCGCCGGCTTCAACTCGGTCGGTATTCAGTCGGCTGGCGGTGCTGGCAAGATGCTGGCCGAGTGGATCGACAAAGGACACGCGCCCAGAGACCTGTGGGATGTCGATATTCGCCGCAACATGCCGTTCCAGGGTACCCAGAACTACCTTTACCAGCGCACCACCGAAACGCTGGGACTGCTGTACGAAACGCACTACCCCTTCAAGCAGTTCAAAACCGCCCGAGGCGTGCGTCGCTCGGTCCTGCACGAGCAATTAAAAGCGCAGGGGGCGGTGTTCGGGGTTGAGAATGGCTGGGAGCGCGCCAACTGGTTCGCCGAGGAGGGCCAAAATGCCGAGTACGAATTGTCTTTTGGCCGCCAGAACTGGTTCGACAACAACAAGTCCGAGCACGAAGCGGTGCGTAACGCCGTTGGTGTCATCGATCAGAGCTCGTTCTCCAAGTACCAGGTCGAAGGCCAGGATGCCGAAACCTTCCTCAATCGCATCTGCTCCAACAATATCTCGGTACCCGTAGGCAAGATGGTTTACACCCAGTGGTTGAACGAACGCGGTGGCATCGAAGCCGACGTTACCGTGACCCGACTGGCCGCAGAACGCTATCTAATCATCTCCGGTGTTGCCTGCCAAACCCGTGATATCAACTGGCTGGAACGCAACAAGCCGCAAGACGCAGCGCTGGTCATCACCGATCTTACGTCGGCCTACGCGGTGATCACCGTCATGGGCCCCCGCTCGCGTGACACCCTGAGTAAACTCACCCAGGCCGACCTGTCTAACGAAGCCTTCCCCTTCGCAACCTCGCGGGAGATCGACCTGCACTTCGCCATGGTCCGTGCCTCGCGTATCACCTATGTCGGCGAACTGGGTTGGGAGCTCTATATCCCCACCGAATACGCGCCCAGCGTCTATGAGGCGGTCATGGAAGCGGGCGAAGAGTTTGGGCTCCGTCCGTACGGTTACCACACCATGAACTCACTGCGGATGGAGAAATGCTACCGCCACTGGGGCCACGACATCACCGACGAAGACACCGCGCTGGAAGCCGGGTTAAGCTTCGCCTCCGACTTTAATAAAGAGGGCGGATTTATCGGTAAAGACGCGCTGTTGGCACAAAAAGCCGCCGGGCCGCTGAAAAAGCGCTTCGTTGCCTTCCAGTTCGAGAATCCCGAGCCCCTGTGTTACCACGAAGAGCCGATCTGGGCCGACGGCAAAATCGTTGGACGCACCACCGCGGGCATGTTCGCCCATACCCTGGGCGCGACCGTTGCCATGGGCTATGTGGAACATGCGGCGGGAGTCACTAAGGAGTGGCTCGATAACACCCATTTCGAGATCGAGGTGGAGTGCGAACGCTACAAGGTGACGCCTTCGTTCCGCTCGTTGTATGACCCTGCAATGGAAAAAATAAAGTGCTAATGGCCGTCAGCTAACGGACTGCCAGCAACAATCGCGCAAGCTCACGAGGGGCTTGTGCGACGCCCCTATCTCCAATCAATTTAACGTACCGGAGGATCTGACAATGCCGAGCCTGATATTGGATGGCAAGAGCCTGGCCCAAAGCCGCGAAGCGATGCTGAAAAAATCCGTTGATAAGCTAATGGCAGCAGGAGCCTGTCAACCGGTGTTAGCCACTCTGCTGGTGGGCGACGATCCTTCGTCGGCAACCTATGTGCAGATGAAGGTTAATGCCTGCGCACGGGTGGGTATGGGCTCTCGGAAAATTGAGATGCCCGCCAGTACCACCACCGAAGAGCTGCTAGCTCAGATTGGCCAGCTCAACCGTGACCCCGATGTCAGCGGCATCCTGCTGCAACACCCGGTACCTGCACAGATCGACGAACGCGCCTGTTTTGATGCCATCGCGTTGGAAAAAGACGTCGATGGGGTCACCACCCAGGGTTTCGGTCGTATGGCCATGGCCGAACCGGCTTATGGTTCAGCCACCCCTGCAGGGATCATGACCCTGCTGCGCCATTACGATATTGAACTGGAAGGTAAGCATGCGGTGGTCGTCGGTCGCAGCCCTATCCTCGGTAAACCCATGGCCGCCATGTTGCTTAATGCCAACGCTACGGTCACGATCTGCCACTCTCGAACCCGAAACCTGTCCGAGCTGGTGGGTCAGGCCGATATCCTGGTCGGTGCCGTCGGCCAACCCGAGCTGATTCGGGCGGATTGGATTCGCGATGGCGCCGTGGTTGTTGACGCGGGCTATCACCCCGGTGGTATCGGCGATATCGAAAAAGCAGGATTGGAAGACCGTGTTTCGGCCCTAACACCGGTCCCCGGCGGAGTCGGACCGATGACGATCAACGCCTTGATCAGTCAAACCCTGGATTCAGCCAGGGCCAAACACGCCACCCATGGCGATTAGCCAGCTCGAATTATTCACCGGTCCTGAGGGTTCTCGCGTTGAGTACCCTCCCCGCGTAAAAATCCCGCCCCTCCACCTAGCGATGACCCCGAGTAAATAGCTACGCACATTATTCAATCAGAGACGAAAACTGCCAAAAAAGCGTAACTAGCATAGGTCGCACTTCCTGCTTTCCCTTTTCTTTTATTAACCCGGCCAAATTATTTCAAAGCAAATTATTTCAAAATAAATAGACCCGTTTCCGGACTCCTGACGTTTATACATTCAAACGACAATCAGGAGCCCGACCATGAAAACAACAACCTTTACCCCTACCCCCATTGCCATTGCGATCAGCACGGCCCTGCTCTTCGGATGCAGCACCGAGAAAGCCAGTCAGTCGGCATCCACCCAAGAAGCCCCCGTCACACTTAAGAGCGAGGCGTTCAAAGACCAAACACGTAGCGAGGTAGATCGGGTTAGACAGGACCAGAAGAAATTAGGTAAGGCCTCAGAACTACGTGAGCGTGAAAACGCGGCGCTCTATAGCAGGGCTCTCAATAGCCCGTTACTCAATAGCCCGGCTCTGAATATGCAGACACCGATGGCCGTTGACAGCGATGTCCTTGCTCCCAAAGAGGAAGTTCAGTCGATCGCCGCCATGAGTCAGCCCAGCCCGGGCCGCGTACAGCCCGAAGTTAAGCGCAAAATGGCTCCGGAAGTGAGCCGGGATATTGCAGTTGGCATCATGGCCCCCGCTCCATCAGCCCCCCTCAAACTCGACTATTCCGAACCCGTCCAGCCACAGGACCGGGAGAAGTTTGCGGAATTCACTGACAACCCGATAAAGAGTACGACCGCCGACCCTCTCAGCACGTTCGGTGTCGATGTCGACACAGCCTCCTACGCACTGGCACGCCAAGGACTCAATAATGGCCACCTGCCCCGAGCTGAAAGCGTTCGCACCGAAGAGTGGCTCAACACCTTTTCGTACGATCTTCCGACGCCAGATTCAGATAGCAATCCCTTCAGCGTAACCACAGAGGTGGCACCGGCGCCTTGGGCAGAGGGTAAGCATCTCCTGTCTGTAAACCTAAAGGGCTACGAAGTAGCCAAGGCCGATCTACCCCCCCTAAATCTGACGTTGCTGATCGACGTATCCGGCTCAATGGGATCTCAGAACAAACTCCCCCTTGCCAAGGCAGCTCTTAAATTGCTGGTCAACCAGTTACGTCCCCAAGACCGGGTTGCCATCACCGTCTATGCCGGAGCTGCCGGACTGGTGCTCGACTCCACACCTGGCGACCAAAAGACCACCATTATCAGTGCCCTTGATCGACTCCACTCCGGCGGCTCTACCGCCGGTGGTGCGGGAATTCAGCTTGCTTATCAAACCGCACGTCAGCACCATCAGGCGGGGGCGGTATCTAGGGTGATTCTGCTGTCAGACGGTGATTTCAACGTGGGTAGCACCAGTACGGACGCTCTAAAAAAGCTGGTAGCGCAGCAACGGAGCAGTGGTGTGTCATTGTCCGTTCTGACGTTTGGCAGGGGTAACATACGTGACGAATTAATGAACTCGCTCGCAGAGATAGGGAATGGCAACGCGGCCTTCATTGATGGTTTTGCTGAAGCCAAAAAATACCTGGTCGATGAGATGAGTGGATCTATGCTGACCATCGCCAAGGACGTAAAAGCGCAAATTGAATTCAATCCTGCGGTTGTGTCTGAATACCGACTGATGGGTTACGAAACGCGCCATCTAGAGCATCACGATTTCAATAATGACACCAAGGATGCGGGAGAGATCGGTGCTGGGCACGCGGTTACCGCCCTGTATGAATTAACGCTGAAGGGGTCTCCTGCTGAACTTACGCCCTCGCTTCGTTATGACCAGACCCACGACCTGACCCCTAACCGCCTGGCATACAACCATGATGATGCCGAACTAGCCTTCCTGAAGCTACGCTATAAGCACCCTGACGCAGACACCAGCACGCTGATAACTCAGCCGATCTACCGCTCTTCAATTCAATCAACCTACCAGACTGCCAGCGAGAACTTCCGGTGGGCGGCGGCAGTTGCCGGCGCCGCTCAGAAAGCCCGCGGTATTAGCCATATTGGACAATGGGGGTATAGCGATAGCCTGGCACTGGCCAAGACGGCGATGGGTCAGGACAAGATGGGATATCGAAGCGAGTTCGTGCAACTCCTTTCCATGGCGCAAAGCTTGGACCTACCGGTACAGGCCAGTCGACCTAGCATGGAGTAACGGCTTAAGGTAATCTGCTCGCCCTATGGATACCCGTACAACCGACGAAGCATTGATGCTGAGCTACAAAGATGGGAGCTACGAGGCCTTCGAAACCCTCTACTCCCGCCACAAGGCCCCAGTGCTTCGCTTTTACAGACGACAGATCGGAAGTTCTGCAGCTGAAGAGCTGCTTCAGGAGGCATTTATGCGCCTGGTCAAAGCCCGGACTCAGTACACCCAAAGCGCGAGTTTCAAAACCTATCTATGGACCCTGGTTCGCCACGTCCTGGTCGACCACTACCGCAAGCTCAATCGGTCATTGCCTGAGTCCTACGCCGCCGTAGACCCAGACCAGATACACGCGGACGAACGGGTAGAGCCCGATCTCTGCGCCGACCAGAACCGGCAGCTGCAAAAGCTACTCCAACGGGTTAGTGACCTCCCCAGCGCTCAACGGGAGGCCTTCTTATTGAAAGAAGAGTCAGGGCTGTCGCTACCCGAGATTGCTGAGATCGCGGGTACCAGTATCGATACCATCAAAAGCCGTTTACGCTATGCCGTACTGAAACTGCGCGCTGCCATGGGGGTCTCATGAGCGATAATGATTTGCTAGATGATTACCTCAATGGGGACTCGGATCTCTCCAGCCTTTACGCAGCGTCCCAAACAGAGGATGCGAGCCCTTCGGCAGCAACCGACAGTGCCATCCTGGCTGCGGCAAAAAAAGAGCTGGGCACCGGGCCTGTTGCGACTCCCCGTCCATCCATCAAACGCTGGGCGGTACCCTTTTCTGCAGCCGCCACGGTCCTGCTGACGACCACCCTGTTTCTGACCAACCAGCACGAAATCGAATCGATCCCTACCCCCGAGGCCTTTGCTCCAGAGCTGCCGGCTCTTGATGGAGCGCCGATGCGACAGTCATCGCAGGATGTGTCTATCCAATCCGATACCGATACCCTGAAAACTGAAGCGGCCAAGGCAGATGTACTTGAGCGGCTCGACCTGAAGAAAACCCAGTCCAGCCAACCTGCGGTTGCCGTTCCAAGCAGCCCCGCCGAGTCGGCACCGGCTAAACTCGGCAAGGCGCTAAGGAAGGCCAAAGAAAGTCGCGAAGAGATGCGTTACCGCGCCAATCAGGCCCCGCCTCAACCCGCAATACGTGCCGTTGAAGAATCACAGAGTGGTCTTACGTCTGGTTTCACCACACCGGCAGAACCGCTTAAGCGTCGAGAGGATGAACAATTCTCTGATGCTCCGGCCACGGCGGGCCGGTTGGTTGAGCACAAGGACTTGATAGGGTTTCGAGAGTCGCCTACGCAATGGCTCCAAGTCATTCGTGACTCACTGGCTGCCGGTGACCTGAACACGGCTAAAGACGAGATGGCAGCATTCGTGATCCGCTATCCGGATTTCCTGATACCCACTGATCTCAAGGTTTTAATCCGCCAGTGAGTCTTTAGCGGTTGGGTCTGAGCCATGATCGGAATGGGCCAGGATATGCCCGCGGGCAGCTGAATTTAGCAGCCCGGATTAATCACTGTTGCAGATCGGACTATTCAGCCGCGGTCACTTTAAAGATCCTGTCGATATTTTCCTGGGCGATGTCCCTGCGCCATCGCTGTCACACTACACGCATTATTTCCCAGTGCTGCGAGCCAGAGACAATATAAGGCTCAAGATCTTTGCTCCAGGTTTTGTGCGCTTCAATATCGCCAAGCTTCTGCCAGGCATCATCTAGTTCAGTCAGACCTGAAATAGTCACTTCTGAGATAACAGCTGATTCTTTTGCTCCCACTGATCCCGTTATGATTCTGACCTTGTCTGGGCCCCAACCAATTTGAGAACCGATCTGGTCAAACCAATTTTTCAAAGAGTCGATGACTGTTTGTTTATGTCCAAACCGGGCATCGATATGCCATCTTGCTACCATCATAGCCATGCCTCCTCTCTTGGAAATTAAGCATTAATTATAGCCCCATCATCGGAGTGTTGGTGTGCATCTGGCTCCACTGAAAGACTATAAAAGAGACAGCAACAGGCACCTAAAGCGGGTACCGGCCACTGAACTCTCTAGGAGGCTGACCGAGAATAGCTCACTTGGTATAATGAGCCCTCATAAAGTACGCGAATATCTCATGACGTCTCC
>JBALTG010000165.1:0-8511 GCA_036964625.1 Motiliproteus sp. | reverse complement strand
CAAGCTTGCTTGGGCGTTGCTTGCTGCACTTGTTATGTGAAACCACGCCTACCTCCTGGTCTTGGCTGCTGCTTGGCGGATAGCTTTACGTTCTTGTTTGTTTGGTACATTTTCCCTTTGTGATAATACCTGCTTAAGTTCACTGTAAGCACGTTTCCACTCAGGAGTATTTTTAAACTCAATTTCTTGAGTGCCTCTCGGCTCGATCTGATCAGAAAGCTCGAATGACTCTTCGCACTTTAGGAGTTCCTTGCGCCGACTCATGAGAGAGCCTGTATGCATAGACTCCAGTTCGTCGATAGATTTAAATTCAACGGTACTCGACATCAGATTACCTACAGCACATAACAGTGTTATTCAACGGACGCGTCCATCTATCCCGCATCGGCCTATTTCCATACATTTTACGTGATAATCATCCATTATTACTAAATAAACAATCCCTTATACCCCCCCCCTACAACACTAAACTTGTAGAAAGGCGGACGCGTCCATCTATCCGCATTCCACCTATCCAGCAATAACGACGCCACCCAATAACTTAATACACTGTATTTCATCATTTTTTTTCATTCAGCAAGGCACGACGTGGAGATAGATGGACGCGTCCGCTGAATAACGGGTATTTTTCAGTTTGACGTCAAGCAGATACACAACAATACTGTTTAAACATACAGCACAAGAGGCGCGTGATCATGGACGATATACCCAAGGCGTTGCCGGTCAATCCCACCCGTTTAATCGATCAGCTGCGTGCGTTTATCAGAGCCAGGAACCTGGCGTATAAGACCGAAAAAACCTACATCCACTGGATACTTCGCTATATCCGCCATCATCACAAGCGCCATCCCAGAGAGATGGGTGCCGCTGAAGTCGAACAATTTCTCTCTTATCTTGCCGTTCATGGCCGTTGCGCGCCCAGTACGCAGAAGACGGCGCTGAATGCGCTGGTCTTTCTCTATAGGGAGTTTTTACACACACCGCTTTCCGGCATACAGCCCGCCCTTCCGACTACAAAAACCAAAACCCCCCAGGTACTGAGTCATCAAGAAGCGCTATCCGTGGTAGCGCAGCTACGCGATCCTTACCTGCTGATCATTAAACTGCTTTACGGGTCGGGTTTGCGCCTCAATGAATGCTTACGGCTTCGGATCAAGGATATCGACTTTGCCATGAACATCATTATTGTGCGCCAGGGAAAAGGTAGAAAAGACCGTCGTACATTGCTCCCTGCCAGCCTGACGTCCGCATTGCAGCAGCAGGTACGCTATGTGGAAAGCCTGCATCGGCTGGATCTGGTTTGCGGCGCTGGCGATGTGTATATGCCCTTTGCCTTGGCGTCAAAATACCCTGTAGCCGCGCGTTCCTTGGGATGGAAATACCTGTTTCCCGCCCCTAACCTGTCCATTGACCCGCGCTCGGACATCAAACGACGTCACCATATCATGGACAGCTCCGTACAAAAGGCGTTACGCCAGGCCGCTAAGCGGACCTCTTCAGTCAAGACCATTAATTGCCATATATTTCGACACAGCTTCGCTACCCGGTTGCTGGAGCAGGGCTATGATTTGCGCACCATTCAAGAACTGCTAGGACACAGCGATATCCGTACCACCGAGATCTATACCCATGTCGCCAGTGGCGGCGGCCTGGGCGTGCGAAGCCCAATGGATCTGTAAGTTAATCGCCAGCCCTTCGCTGCTGCCACCGACCTGCCGGCAGAAAAAGAAAGGCGGCAGATTTATTTTGGACCGTCGAAATGCGCATTTTGCAGTAGGTCTGTCTGTTCTCGGTCAGCCTCCTATTTAACCCAGCGGGTTAATAGATAGACTCAGGGATGAGTCAACATTGGCCGTTAGGCCGATGCGAGCCCCCGAAAAGCCTGCAACTTCGAACAGTTGCGCCAGCTTTGAGGGGGCGATGGACAGATAGGTATGGATACCTATTTGTCCACCAGTTAATAGAGCCACACCGCGGTTATCCACCTCCGAGCAGTGCAGGCCTTTGAGGCTGCTGGTAATACAGAGTCAGCGATCACAGCGGCAAGTGATGGGCAGGCCAGCGCACAGGCATCGATCGGCGGCTGCATGGGTGCGCTTGGTGGGTGATCCGGTAAGGGTAGGACGAGCTCCGGCGATCGACGAAACAGCGCGGTATAAGTGCTGTCGTTGCAGAAAAACGGCGGTGTAACATCGCCAAATATAGTACTTTCGACCCCTTTTCTGAGGCCGATGGTCGTATTCCGACGGGAGGCTATTCGCGCTCTAATAGGGCAACATAATAAAAAAGGAGTCATCGACTATGCAGTCGCTCCACGCCCCCACCGCGCGCTCTGCTGAAGCCGTACCATCCAGCCACATGTCCAAGCCCGGCGTTATGGACCACCATGTAGACACCGATAATAACGCCTATAACAACGCCTATAACAACGCCTATAACAACGCCTATAACAACAACGCGACCACAGACTCAGATCCACAGAGTTCTGATGCCGTCCGGCTGGAGTCACCTGTGTATAAATTACTGATTGCCGACGATCATCCGCTCTTTCGCGAAGCGATTGCCGATGTCATCCGCTGCCGCTACCCCGATGCTGAAATTCTGCAATCCGAAAACCTCGATGCCGCTGCCGAACTGGCCGATACGCATGATGATCTCGACCTTATCCTGCTCGATCTGAATATGCCCGGCATGCATGGCCTCAACGGCCTGATGCAGCTGCGCAACGATGCACCCACCATTCCCGTGGTCATCATCTCCGCCGAAGAGGACAAGAGCATCGTGCTCCAGTCGATGACCTACGGTGCGGTGGGTTTCATCCTCAAATCGTTGCCACGCGAAAAAATGACCCAGGCCCTGGAGCAGGTACTGGCCGGTCAGGTCTATCTGCCTGCCGATGTGATCCGCTCAACCACCGATAACAGCCGTAATCGCCGTCGCCATATCGACGAGCACGCCATTGCCCCGGAGATGCTCAATAGCCTGACCCGACGCCAACTGCTGGTACTGGAACGGATGGCCAACGGCGAATCCAACAAACAGATCGCCTACACCCTGTGCATCGCCGAAACCACGGTCAAAGCGCATGTCTCGGCGGTACTGCGCAAACTCAATGTGCATAACCGCATCCAAGCGGTCCTGTCCGCCGGTAATATCGACTTTAACCAGTATTTAAAACGCTAGCGTTGCCAGCGACCGTCTATTCCTCCCCTCAGGCGGCTTCATGTCTTTGCCCTTAGCAAAGACATGAAGCATGCGTAACATCCATGTGCCTTACCCTGAAGGCCTACTTCAGTCTGAATAGCATCGGTTAGCAAAAGTGATAGAAGCCCGCTTGACGTTTTTCCTGTTCACTTGGCTTGTTCACTTTGCCTGGGCTTTGCCCGGCGCACCACGACTTGACCCCACGATCGCAATAATCACGCCGTCATCCGCGCCGACGAGCTCTTCAACACTGTAAAAAACGCTACTTGTCCAACGGCTGCAGTCGGCTAAAATTTGTCGTCACGGTTCGTGGTAGCTGACAACCGTAATCGCCCTTACGCCTCTGCTCAACATACATTTAAGAAGTGTATTAATGATGCTAACTCATTTCGATTCCAAGGGAGTTCCATTACAATGAAAACCATCCTATCGGCCACGATCATGCAGGATAATTGCAACCAGGAACAACTCAGACATGGACGGATTCATGCCCTTTATATTATGTGCTGCAACCGCTGTTTCACGCTTTGCGCCACGCGCGTTTAAAATTGCAGATATTTTCCCATTACCCAAGACACAACACCCAGCCTATTGTTCAATAGATACTTTTACTCAATCCTGGTACAGGCCTTGTCGATAAATCCTGGTAACCCTGCGTTTAAGCAAGCTTATTTATTAATTATATTTTATAAAGGTGCAACGATGAAAAGGAATTACATATAGGTGGATCGCAACGAGCAGAAGGCTGGGAAATCATGGATGCAAACCCTGCAGAACATGTTGATCACGTCGGTAATGCGGTCGACTTGTCTCGATTTGATGATGGCACATTTTCTGAAATATATTCTTCACATGTTGTTGAGCATTTTGATTATCATAATGAATTAATAAAAACTCTAAAAGAGTGGCGTCGCGTATTGGTGCCAGGGGGATTAATGTATGTTAGCGTCCCAGATTTAGATGTGTTGTCAGGACTTATGATTGATAAAAGTAAAATGACACCTGATGAGCGTTTTCAAGTGATGCGGATGATATTTGGAGGCCATGTGGATCAATATGATTATCACCTCGTCGGTTTAAATGAGGAGTTTCTTTCTGGCTTTTTACAGGCATCTGGTTTCGTAAATATCATGAAAGTACAAAATTTCTGTCAATTTAAATTCCATGATACAAGTAATGCCGTCTACAAGGGGAATGTTATAAGTTTAAATATGATCGCTTATAAACCAAAATAAATTACTCGTTACTTCGGAACTGAATTGTCCCGCCTGCCGGAGATACGGGGCGACTCATCAAGCTGCATCCTAGAAGCCGCTCGCGTTACCCCCCTGCCTGCCCGCCAGGCGGGTTTACCAGGTGCTGAATCACGGCTTTGAGCTTGGCCGGGCGCACCGGTTTATTCATCAACTGGTAACCCAGTGCGCGGATCTCTTGCTTGAGGTCGTTACTGTAATTGGCGGTGATCATCAATACCGGGGCGCTGATGCCCAGCTCCTGGGTCATCCGCTGCACCGCATCCAGACCGGTCTGGTTATTATCGAGATGATAATCGGCGACGATCAGATCCAATGCCCCCAGCCGCGCCGACTGTTCTACAATCGCACTGTAACTGAGTGCGGTGAGCACCTCGCAACCCCAGCCTTCAAGAAACAGCTGCATCGCCTGGCAGATACTACGTTCGTTATCGAGCACCAGTATCCGCCGCCCCTGCAGCTGCGGGCAGGACACTGACTGGCCCTGTGCCGATTGTGCTGGAGAGCGCTGCAGCTGGCTCTGATCCAGCTCACCGTAAGGCACCTGCACCGAAAAGCAGGAGCCGGATCCGGGAGTCGATTGCACCGACACCCGATGCCCCAGGATCCCCGACATCTTGTCAACGATCGCCAACCCTAAACCCAAGCCTTTATCATGGGCCGAGTTATCGTGCTGGACGCGGTTGAACTCCTGAAAGATCTCCCGCTGCTTATCCGCAGCGATGCCAATACCGGTATCCCATACCTGGATCGAAACGCCGTCGGCATTCCGCCTGCAGCCCAGCACGATGCGCCCTTTACGGGTGTAACGCAGCGCATTGCTGAGAAAGTTCCGGAGTATTCGCGCCAGCAGCTGGCTGTCCGTGGCGATCACGGCGCGGCAGGGTACCCAGTGAAAATCCAATTGACTCTGTGCCGCCAGGGTTTGGAATTCGTTAGCCAGATTGCCGAGCAGGTGATCGGCGCTAAATGCGGTGATATCCGGCTTGACCACCCCGGCGTCGAGCTTGGAGATATCGACCAAGGCGGCCAGCAGACTCTCTACATCCTCCAGCGAATAGTTCAATGACTGCACCAGCGCCCGGGTTTTATCCTGCAGCGGATGCTCCAGCAGCGAGGCGGAAAACAACCGGGCCGCATTCATCGGCTGGAGCAAATCATGACTGGCCGCAGCGAGAAATTTGGTCTTGGACTGGTTAGCCTGCTCAGCCTCTTTTTTGGCCTCTAGCAAGCGACTCCCAATCAGCCGTCGCTCATCGACCTCCTGCAGCAGCAGGCGATTAACCTGGGTTAGCTCGGCGGTACGTTCCGCGACCCGTTGCTCCATATGCTGATAGGCCTGGACCAAGGCTTCGGCGCTGCGACTGCGCTCGGTGATATCGGTGTAGGTGTTAACGAACTCGCCGCTGGGCAGTGCGTGGCTGCAGATCTCCAGAATCCGGCCATCACTGAGCTTCTGCTCCAGCCGGGTACATAGCTTGCCCTCGAGATCTCGGCTACAGGGATTCAGATCTGAAACTTCACTCAAGGCCATCAACTGGGTAAAGGAATCGCCCTGCTTGAGCACCGTCGTTGACTTGCCAATCAGCTCCCTAAAACGTTGGTTCCAGGTCTCCAGCTGATTGTGCGCATTCACCAGCACCACGCTTTGCGACAGGTTATCGAGGGTGTGTTGCAGCACTCGGGATTTGTTCGCCAGTGCCCGTTCGCGCAACGCCCGCTCGTTCTCGATCAGCGCGGTGATATCTTTATACAGCACCACCAGACCACCATCACCGGTCTTGCGCTGGCTGACCTGGAGCCAGCCGCCGCCACGCATCCGAAACACCTTGCCGTCGCCCAGCGGCGAGGTCTTTGCACCCACAGCGACGCCCGCACCGTAATAGCGCTCGATCATGCGCTCTTTTTTTGCCAGCGCCATGATCTCTTCGTAATGCACCCCGGGGCGAATATCGACCCCGGAGGCTTGCCAGAACTGCTTGAACGTTGAGTTTGCGAGCAGCAGACGCCGATCGTTGCCATACAGCACGAACGCATCCGAGATGCTTTCAATCGCGTCCTGCAAATTACTGTGGGCGGTCTGCGCTTGCGTATTGGCCTGCTTGAGCGCTTGGTTGCTGTGCTTGATCTCTTCCAGCGCGCGGTTCAGCGCCAAGGTCTGCTCCCGCACCTGTTCGGCCAGAAACACCGCGTGTTCAAAACTGCCATAGGCCCCCTCATGACGACTGGGACCGGATTCGACCCGCTGCATCAACGCGCGGTTAATCTTGCCCAGCTTAACGTTCTCGGCACGGGCCTGATCCAGCTGTTGTTGTAACTGTTGTAACTGTTGTTGCAACAGCTGCAACTGCTGCAATGTGGGCTGTTCTGATGGCGGCTGTGACTGCGGTAGCTGCAGAGGCGAGAGGTCTGGCGTCGACTGCGCCGGGGCGGCTACATCCGCCTGCCGCTCAGGCGTCATAATCCGGACCGCCAAGTGCAACCCCGGTGAAGGTCTGATTAAGGTGCATGCCGTTGAACTGCTCGCCGTAAGTATTGAAGCCGATCACCCGGTTGGCACAAAGCACCTTGGATATTCTGGCGTTGAGCGAACGCTGTTCGGATTCCAGACGACGGAAGATACAGTCGTAACCGACCACCAGCTGCGGCGGGCCGATCTTACGCTTGATCCCCTCAAACAACGTTTCCAGACCTTCGGCCAAGTCGCCGCAGCGAGAACGGGTCAGTACAATGCCGGTTTCAACCGCACAATAAAAGGTCAGACTCAGGTCATCATTAACTTTCTGAATCGCGCGCGAATAATAACGTTCACCAATCTTCACCGAGAGCGGATTCATCGCAAACACCCGCGAATCCAACTGATCCACCGACAGATTGAGCGCCTGGGCGTACTCCTCGGCAGCTGGCGCCGCATTCAGTTCGGTGACCCGGCGCTGAGCGCTGTCGGCCTCTGTCACCACCAATTTATCATCCGTATCGACCAGATGATCAATACTAAAAACCTCAAAAGGACAGCGACTGTTTACCAGGATCAAAATCGCCGCATCGGAGTGGAATCGCCCTTGGTAATAGACCTGAGTATCACGAAAATGGAGATCATCTCCGGCCGATCCGCCCAGTAACGGAATACTCCCCAGGTGAGCATTGAGCATATTCAGTAGCTGCTCTTCGCGGACCGACAGGCCATCGAGCAGGGTCAAGGCAAACGAGTGCCCCATAATCGGCGCCACCTGCTTCTGACGACAGCCTTCAAGCATGCCATGGACCAGTGACTGGGCATCGGAAAAACTAAATTCGGCCAGCTTATTAAACAGTGCCACCTCGATCGCAAAGTGTTCCGCGCTGAAGCCGATGGCGGTGATGCTACCGTGCGTATAGCCCTCGGAACTAATCTCCCCGGCGGTGGTACAACCGACCAACGGAATATCCCCAAAGCGTTGTTTCAACGCTTTCGACAACGCTTCAAGATCGTATTGGCTGGAGCAGAAGAACAGCACCAGACTCAGCGGCTGCACCACTAATTGCCGATACAGCTGCGCGGCGGCCGCCACCACATCCCGATCATGACAGACACTTGTCAATACGGCAGGCGGGGCTGCCTGAGCAGCGATTGATTGGGTAGCTAACACCGCTATACCTCTCAGAACCTTTTGATATAAGTTATTTTAGGTTCACAACTGAACCGACAACATAGTACTTAGGATCTATTTAAACGCTGATTTGGTCTGGCTATCCAGCATATATAGACAGATCCACAGCGCTGCTGCAACGGCACTGCCAGGGTACAGCAACAGCGTAATAACGGAGTAATACCGCTACTACAACAGCGCAATAACAGTACGACAACGGCAATAATTACAGAAAGACGAGACCCGCGAAGGGGGTACGGGTCTCGGTGAGTCACCCTACTGGGGATGTAGGTGACTGAAGCGTTTCAACTAAGTCTAGCAGACTGTCGGACTTAACACTGATCTACTCGGCAACCGCTCCTGCGTTGCTCTACCTCCTGCATCCATGCAGTCGTACGGGAAAGCCGCTTCTCTTAAGTTAGAGG
>JBALTG010000164.1:0-8593 GCA_036964625.1 Motiliproteus sp. | reverse complement strand
GGGCCAGCTGGCTAAGCAGTTGGGTTTATCTTCCGCCAAGCCTTGGTGGTTCCAAGGCTTAAGGGAGATGGAGCCAAATGCAACGTCAGATGGCTCAGAAAACCGATCAGAGCCCTCGGTAACAAAGTGTTACTTGCTAATGTAAATAGCATCTCCGGTAACCATAGGCCTTACAACCTGACTATTAGCGCCTTTGTGAAAAATCCGGGTTAATGCTTGCCAGGCTATTTTCTGAGCGCCGATCTTGGCATAATATGCGCCACAGTTTACCTCCCGGCAGCAGCCCTTTCAGGGCACGCGCCATCAGCACTCTGAATTCGGTATAAAACATTGCTCAGCACCGCAAATATCTCCATCCAATTTGGCGTCAAGCCGCTATTTGAAAACGTCTCGGTCAAATTTGGCGAAGGTAATCGCTACGGTTTGATCGGTGCCAATGGTTGTGGCAAGTCGACCTTTATGAAAATTTTAGGCGGCGACCTGGAACCCTCATCCGGCAATGTCTCAAAAGACCCTAACGAGCGGATTGGCAAGCTGCAACAGGATCAGTTTGGCTTCGAACAATACAGCGTTATCGACACGGTGATCATGGGCCATGTGGAGCTGTGGGCGGTCAAGTCAGAACGCGATGCGATCTACGCCAACCCCGACATGAGCGAAGCCGACGGCATGCGCGCCGCCGAGCTGGAATCGGAATTTGCAGAGATGGATGGCTACAGCGCCGAAGCCCGTGCCGGCGAACTGCTACTGGGCGTAGGCATTCCTGCCGAACAGCACTACGGCTCAATGACGGCCGTTGCCCCGGGCTGGAAACTGCGCGTCCTGCTGGCTCAGGCACTGTTCTCCGAGCCCGATATCATGCTCCTGGACGAACCCACCAACAACCTCGATATCAACGCGATCCGCTGGCTCGAAGGGGTGCTGTTGGAGCGCAACTGCACCATGGTGATTATCTCCCACGACCGCCACTTCCTGAACAGTGTGTGCACCCATATGGCCGATCTGGATTATGGCGAGCTCCGCGTATTCCCCGGCTCTTACGATGAGTACATGACCGCGGCGACCCAGTCACGAGAGCGCTTGCAGGCGGATAACGCCAAGAAAAAAGCTCAGATAGCAGATCTTAGAGCATTCGTCAGCCGTTTCTCCGCCAACGCATCCAAAGCCAAGCAAGCCACCTCGCGCGCCAAGCAGATCGATAAAATCCAGCTGGTAGATGTCAAACCCTCCAGCCGCCAGAACCCCTACATCCGTTTTGAACAGGACAAAAAACTGCATCGCCTAGCAGTGGAGATTGAAGGGTTAGGCCATCGTTACGATGACCAACTGTTCTCTGGCTTTGACCTGATGATCGAAGTGGGCGAGCGAGTGGCCGTCATCGGCCCTAACGGCATTGGTAAAACGACCCTGCTGAAATGCCTGTGTGGCGACCTGCAGCCGACCGCTGGCAACATCAAATGGTCGGAAAATGCCGAGTTCGGCTATTACGCGCAAGACCATGCCGCTGATTTCGAAACCGATAAAACCCTGCTGGAGTGGATGGGTCAGTGGGGCCTGGAGGGCGACGACGAGCAGGTGATTCGCGGTACCCTGGGGCGCTTGCTGTTCTCCCAGAAAGAGATCGGAAAATCGGTCAAGGTGATCTCCGGTGGTGAGCAGGGCAGGATGCTGTTTGGCAAGATGATGCTGCAGCGCCCCAATATACTGCTGCTGGACGAGCCGACCAACCACCTGGATATGGAGTCGATCGAATCCCTTAACCTGGCGCTGGATAACTATCCCGGCACGCTGGTCTTCGTCAGCCACGACCGTGAGTTCGTCTCCTCGCTGGCTACCCGTATTATCGAGCTCACGTCTACCGGCATTGTCGATTTCCGCGGCACTTACGAGGACTATCTGCGTAGCCAAGGCGTAAGCTAAGCAGCCGTATCGCGCTCAGAGCGAAACGCTCTGGTGATGATAGACAGCGCAAAAAAAACCGGCCTAGGCCGGTTTTTTTTAAGCTATGCAGGAGCTAGCTGTTGTAACAAGTACGGCGCGATCTGCTGGATATTGAGGGAGCCGGGCCCCCAGGAACCTGACCAAGAATAGCAATCACAACGACGATTCCCGGATAAATCCGTGTTAAATACGACAAGCCCCGCGAAGCAGCGCTCCTATTCAGGCTAGCCCATCTCGGTCTTGGGCGCCTCAACACCCATCCGATTGGCTTCAATCACCGCCTGAGTGCGGCTGTGCACACCCAACTTGCGCAAAATAGCGGTCACATGGGCCTTAATCGTCGCCTCGCTGACACTCAGCTCGTAAGCGATCTGCTTGTTCAGCAACCCCTCCGTCAGCATCATCAACACTCTAAATTGCTGCGGCGTCAGTGAACCGAGCTTTTCGGCAAAAATAACATCCTCAGAACTCAGCGTCGAATCACTGTCGGCGACCTCCTGCGGCAGCCAGATCTCACCCTCGAGGACCGCCCGTATCGCAGCGGAGATTACCTCCAGCGGGGCAGACTTGGGGATAAATCCTGAGGCACCGTACTCGATCGCCCGCCACATCACCTGCGGCTGTTCACTCCCGGAGACCACCACCACCGGCATCCCAGTGTTCTGTCCGCGCAAATAGGCCAGACCGGTAAAGCCACTGGTACCCGGCATATGCAGATCGAGCAACACCAGATCAGCATCCGCATGCGCGGCTACAGTCTCTTGCAACGACGCCAACGAATCGGTTTCTATCACCTCGACACCGGCGACCGCCTGAAGCACGGCCTGCTTCAATGCCGCACGAAACAGGGGATGGTCATCTGCAATAATTATTTTTTGGGCTAACTGCATCCTAATCTAATCCTTTATCGACTTTCGCGGGAAAGCTTACGGCCAAAAAAAACTCCCCTTAGTGTAAAACACTCAGGGGAGTTTTCAACTGGCTAGCATCGGCTAACGCAGGATTAGCGCAGGATTAACGCCTTAATCGAATTAAACCTTACGGTTTTGACGATTGGTGATCAAATCATCGACCACCGCGGGATCGGCCAGGGTAGAGGTATCACCCAGAGCATCGAAATCGTCCTCGGCCACTTTACGCAGAATTCGGCGCATAATTTTGCCGGAACGGGTCTTCGGCAACCCCGGAGCAAACTGCACCAGATCCGGTGTGGCGATCGGTCCGATCTCTTTACGCACCCAGGCGCGCAGCTCTTTAAGCAGCTCGTCAGACGCTTCTTCGCCAGCCTGCAAGGTCACGTAAACATAGATCCCCTGACCCTTGATCTCATGCGGATAGCCAACCACCGCAGCCTCAGCAACCTTAGGATGCGCAACCAGCGCCGATTCAACCTCGGCGGTACCCATCCGATGCCCGGAGACGTTGATCACATCATCGACGCGACCGGTAATCCAGTAGTAACCATCGGCATCACGACGCGCACCATCACCGGTGGTGTAGTAGCCTTTATAGGTGGTGAAGTAGGTCTGCACGAAACGCTCGTGATCACCCCAGATAGAACGTCCCTGACCCGGCCAGCTATCGATGATCACCAGATTGCCATCGGCAGCGCCTTCGAGGATATTGCCCTCGGCATCCACCAATGCGGGCTGTACACCGAAGAAGGGGCGGGTCGCAGAGCCCGGCTTGGTCGGCGTGGCACCCGGCAACGGCAGAATCATCAGGCCGCCGGTTTCGGTCTGCCACCAGGTATCGACGATCGGGCACTTGTTGCTACCCATGATACGGTGATACCACTCCCAGGCTTCAGGATTGATCGGCTCACCCACCGAACCCAACAGCTTGAGGCTGGACAGGTCGGAGTCGCCCAACACATCTTCACCCTGCTGCATCAGCGCACGAATCGCCGTTGGCGCGGTGTAGAACTGATTGACCTTGTGCTTTTCGATCACCCGACCGAAACGCGACATATCCGGATAGCTGGGCACGCCTTCAAACATCAACGACGTTGCACCGTTGGCCAGCGGTCCGTAAACAATATAGCTGTGTCCAGTAACCCAACCCACATCGGCGGTACACCAATAGATGTCACCGTCTTTATAATCAAATGCATATTTATGGGTCATGGCCGCATAAACCATGTAGCCACCGGTGGTGTGCTTAAGCCCCTTAGGCTGGCCAGTCGAACCCGAGGTGTAGAGGATAAACAGCGGATCTTCCGCCGCCATCTCTTCCGGGGCACATTCGGCACTGGCGTTAGCGACTATATCTTGGTACCAGACATCGCGGCCTTCGCTCCAGGCGATATCACCGCCGGTACGCTTAACCACCACCACGGTCTTGCAACACTCGGTACCGGCTTTCTCCAGCGCCTTATCGACGTTGGCCTTCATCGGCACCGCTTTGCCACCACGCAGCCCCTGATCGGCAGTGATGACCAGATTAGACTTTGCACCTTCAATCCGGGCCGCGATGGCATCGGGAGAGAAACCACCGAAGACGATCGAGTGCACCGCACCGATACGGGCACAGGCCAGCATCGCTACCGCCGCTTCCGGGATCATCGGCATATACAGGGTGATCACATCGCCCTTCTTGGCGCCTTGGGCTTTGAGGGCATTGGAGAACTTGCAGACCCGCTCGTACAGGTCGCGGTAAGTAATATGGGCATCTTCGCTGGGGTCATCGCCTTCCCAGATAATGGCAACCTGGTCACCTCGGCTCGCCAGGTGCCGGTCCAGACAGCTGACAGAGGCGTTTAGGGTGCCGTCTTCGAACCAGCGAATATCAACATTATGCGGATCAAACGAGGTATTCTTGGACCGGGTAAAAGGCTTGATCCAATCGATACACTGCCCCTGCTCACCCCAGAAAGCCTCGGGATCGGTCACAGACTGCTCGTACATGGCCAGATACTTGTCGTTATCGATCCATGCATCTTTGGCAAAATTCGGATACACGGGATAGACTTTTTCTTCGCTCATCGTAAGGCCTCTATTTAATATTCTAAGATTCTATTACTGAAGTACCGCAATTATGCTTATTATTGACGGTCCAGAGATGCTCAATTAGGCGCTGACTACGCACCGGGTCTGGCTGTTTTAGCCTCTCCGTTGAAGCTGCCAATATAATACCTAGGTTACTAGGACTGTTTTATACAGAACCGGCCGCCTTCCTCTGAATTAGACCTTGGTCTACGCGAGCCAGAAACGGGCTGTTTTTACGACTAATGGCCGAAAAAACCCAACATACTAGGATCAATTTGTGACCACAACCCTGATTATTGCCTGCGAAATGAGTAGCCACGAAGAGGATGCGTTTCCGATCTCCATCTCTTGGAGTATGGCAGACGGATGCATCAAAACCAGCCTGATTCGTCCTGAAGATGGCTGGCTGGAACAGGCTGGTTATCTGGAGATCGATCCTGACCTGTTATTGCAGGAGGGCCACAGCCCCAAGGCGATCTTAGAAGAGTTGCAGCAGGATCGCAGCGACGAGCCGCTCTATTGTGCCGATCTTGAGCAGACCCAACAGGCGCTGGATCAGCTCTACGACAGCCTGGACGGCTATAACGATCTGCCATTACAATCACTGCTGGGGCTGTTGGATGATGTCCCGGCCGAGGAACTCGAGGCCTGCCGCGACGAGTGCTTAAATCTGCTGGATTTCGACCCTTACAGCGCCGAGAGCCAGGTGCGCTTATGGCAACAGATCTATGCCCGACTGTCAGGCGACGCGGACTAGGAGGCCTAGCCCTTCAGCAGCCCATCCACATCGATGCCGCTATCGCGCATCTGCGCCAGTTTATAGCGTAATGTACGGGGACTGATCCCCATCTGCACCGAGGCATCTTTACGGCTGCCGCGGTGCGCCCGCAACGCATCGATAATTAACTGGTACTCGTGCTGGCGTAGATCATCGCCCAACTGCGGCGCGGCGCTGTCCGCGCCGGCGGCCGCGGTCGGCAAGGGAATACTCGCAGCCGTAGCCCCCTGCATCGACCTCGGGTTCAGGCACAGATCGGCCGCCTCAATCACCTGACCCTGCTGTAGAATTAATGCCCGCTGCATCACATTCTCCAGCTCGCGCACGTTACCCGGCCAGTCATGCCCCAGCAACACCGCGTGCGCCGATGCGGCCAGAGTCACCCCGCCGCGATTCATCTTGCTGGCATGTTTGTGCAACAGTCGCTGCGCCAGCGGAATCAGATCCTCGGGGCGCTCGCGCAGTGCGCTCCAGTGCAACGGAAAGATATTGAGCCGGTAGTAGAGATCCTCTCGAAACTTGCCCTCCGCCACATACTGGGCCAGATCGCGGTTGGTGGTGGCCAGTACCCGGACGTTGAGTTTAATCACCTTGCGTCCACCGATCCGCTCCACCTCCTGCTCCTGCAGCACCCGCAGCAACTTGGCCTGCAGGCCGACATCCATCTCCGACACCTCGTCCAGCAACAGGGTGCCGCCATCGGCCTGCTCGAACTTCCCAGGCATGCTCGCATAAGCGCCGGTAAACGATCCCTTCTCATGCCCGAACAGGGTCGCTTCCAGCATATTTTCAGGGATCGCCGCACAGTTGAGCGCCACAAAGGGCATCTCGGCGCGGGGCGAATGACGGTGAATATATTGTGCCAGCACCTCCTTACCAGTGCCGCTCTCGCCCATGATCAACACCGTCGAATCGGTCGCCGCCACCCGCTGCGCCAGTAGCAGCAGCTGCTTGGCCGAGGCCGATTCAGCTATCGGTTCACTGGCACCCGCAAGCGCCAGCTTGGACGCAGCATGCCGGGCGACGATATCCAGCAACTGATCCGGCTCGAAAGGTTTAAGCAGATAATCCACCGCCCCGTTTCTGATCGCATCCACGGCCCGGTCGACCGCACCATAGGCGGTGATCAGCAGCACCGGCAATGCAGGCTTGAGCTGCTTAATCTTGGCCAGCAGCGCATGCCCATCCATGCCACCCATATTGACATCGCTGACCACCATATCCACCGACTCGGTCTGCAACAGGGTCAATGCGGCCTCAGCCGACTCGACCGCTCTAAACCCATACCCGGCCAGATCCAGGGTATCGCACAGCGCTTCGCGCAATTCAGCATCGTCTTCTACGACCAGCACGCAGGCTTGGGTCATGGGTCACTCCTGATCAAATCAATTTAACTATTAATCTGGCGGACAAATAGGTCCATTCCTATTGTGTCCATCGCCCCTGAAAACCTGGCGCAGTTGCGTGGAACTGCTTGATTTTCAGGGGCTCGCATGGGTCTTCGACCAATGTTGACGCATCCTTGCGTCTCGTATTAACCCGCCGGGTTAATATCTTGTCGGGTTAACAACCAGGCTACAAACAACCCGGATCTTTATACGGCAGCACAAAGCCGGCCACGGTCCCCTGCCCCGGCAGCGAGTTGATAAAAAACTCACCGTGATGCGCCCGCGCCACCACCTGCGCGACCGCCAGCCCTAACCCCGTGCCCTGCGACTTGGTGCTGTAAAACGGCTCCAGCGACTGCTGCAGCTGCTGCGCATTCATCCCCGGCCCGCTGTCTTCGACCTGCAACCGCAAGCTCCGCTCATCCACCACCACCGAGCGCACCACCAGCGCCTGCGCGCCCGCTTGCAGGGCATTATTGACCAGATTCATTAACGCCCCCACTAACGCCTCCTGATTACACAGCAGCACCAACCCGGGCGTGCTGTTGATGCAATCCGCGTCCGCATCGGCATGGGTCAGCGGCATATCCAGGGCATCCTCGACCGCTCCGAACAGCTGCTCGCTGCTCACCAGGTCGGTCAGCTTGGTTTCGCCGCGGGCGAACACCAGCATATCGCGCACCTGCGCCTCCAGCGAGTTAAGCCGGCCGCGTACCTTATTGGCAAATTTGATACGCTGCTCGTCGCGCAGCTCGGGCTTGGCCAGATGCGCGCTATAGAGCATCGCAGCCGACAGCGGGGTACGGATCTGATGCGCCAGCGAGGCCATCATCTTGCCCATAAAGGATAGCCGTTGAAAATGCCCCAGGCGGGATTGCAGCGCCCGGGTTTCAGTCTGATCGGTCAGCAGGATAATTTGACCCGGCTCCCCCTCTAACGAACGGGTCGCCAGACTGACCCGGCGGCCATTCTTGAGCGATACTTCATGACCATCATCCATCCGCGGGGCAAAGCTGCGGTTGATCACCTCGCTCCAGCGTTCGTGCTTAAGCGGCTCGCCCAACAACTCGATGGCGGCCGCATTACACTCCTGAATCCGGCCCTGATTGTCGAGTACGATCACCCCCCCGGGGAGCAACTGCAGCAGGCTTTCCAGCCGCTGGGTGATGCGTTCCTTGTCTGCCAGCTCGCGCTCCCGCGCCTCGTCCTGCTGCGCCAGCCGGGCATTAAGCTGCGCGACCTGCTGCTCCAGTGCGACATAGGAGTGTTCCAGCTCGCCTGACAACTGATTGAACTGCTCAAACGCCTCGGCCAGCGCTTGCTCGCGCTGCGCCAGATCGGCGGCATTAGTGGCTAATTCAGAATCAGCAGGGGAATCGGTACTCATCTGCGGCTCACCTTAATCACTGGCGCACGATGCCGTACTTGCGCATCTTCTCCACCAGCGTCGTACGGCGGATACGCAACAGCTCGGCGGCGCGGGCGACCACATTATCGGC
>JBALTG010000163.1:0-8742 GCA_036964625.1 Motiliproteus sp. | reverse complement strand
CGCCTCGGATGATCGAAAAATCTGCCTCAAATCGTATTTCCCTCGCTACGATCGGCCAAGCCCGACAGGCTCCTAGTCCGCGGCTCTCTGCGCACCTGCGTAATTCTGCTCAACAAAAATAATTAAGGAGCTGCTTATGAGTATCGATGTCATTATTGTATTGGCGTATCTGGCGCTGATGATCCTGTGTGGATTTATCAGTATGAAACGGGCCAGCGGCAGTACATCCCAGTACCTGGTCGCCGGTCGTAGCCTGCCGTTCTGGGTCTTTTTTCCCTGTATGGCGGCGGTTATCCTCGGTGGAGGCTCCACCTTTGGATCCGCATCGAAAGCATATCAGTACGGGTTATCCGGCGCCTGGCCGACGCTGATGTTCGGCTTGGGGGTGGTGGCTATCGGGCTGCTACTGGCACGCAAACTGACCCGCCTTCGCGTCTACACCCTCAGTGAGATGCTGGAGCGCCGTTATGGCCACGGTACCGGCTATGTCAGTGCCGTGATCAGTACCTTTTATACAGTGATGATTGCGGTGGTGCAGATCGTTGCTCTGGGGACGGTGCTCAAGGCCCTGCTGGGCTGGGAGATGGATACCGCCATCGTCGTCGGCGGCCTGATCACCATGGTCTACACCCTACTCGGGGGCATGATCGCGATCACCGTGACCGACGTCATTCAGTTTGTGCTGATGACGATCGGTATCCTGATCCTGATCCCGACCGGAATCGACAAAGTGGGCGGTTGGGAACAGCTGGTGGCGCAGGTTCCACCGGAGTTCTTCACCATGACCAATGTCAGCGGTGACCGAATGCTGTCGTACTTCCTGCTGCTGTTCCTCGGCATCATGATCGGCCAGGAGATCTGGCAGCGAATGTTTACCGCTCGGACCGAAGAGATCGCTCAGCGAGGAGCGCTGGCAGCTGGCGCCTTCTCCATCTTCTGGGGACTGTCGATGGGAATCTGCGGCATTCTGGCCTATGTGCTGGTGCCGGGTCTGAGCAACAGCTCCGAAGCCTTGCCCCGGCTGGTGATGGAGGTACTGCCTGCAGGCTTGAGTGGCATCGTACTGGCGGCGTTGATCTCGGCACTGATGTCGACCGTGGACTCCTGCGTACTGGGTGCGGCCACGTTGGTGACCAACGATCTGCTGCGGCCGCTGCTTAAGCTGGACGATGACGCCGAGATGAAAGCGTCGCGTTACGCCACCGGCGTCATCAGCCTGGTCGTAATCGCGCTGGGAGTCTGGGTCGGTGATGTCTGGACCGCGCTGGATACGGCCTATGCTTATCTGTCCGGCTGTATCTTTGTGCCGGTGATGGCGGCCTTCTTCTGGCCCAAGGCTTCCTGGCAAGGTGCGCTGTGTTCCATCATAGTCAGTGCCATCGTAGTGTCGGTGTCGATTTACCTGACCAGCGTCTCGGCGCTGGAGCCGATCATGTATGGCATGCTCGCCGGCACCCTGTCGATGATCGTGGCCAGCCTGCTGGCGGGGAAACCTCAGCAAGAGGGGATCGCCCCCCTGAATGAGATGGGCTAGGAGCCAGCGACGACTGCGGTTCCCCTCACACAGAGGGAACCGCGAGTCGTCACAACCATCGACTGACGCAGACCCTCATCGCTGTATCTGTACTCTCTCTGCCCCGGTGCCAGGGCAGGCTCGATCGGGTACCGTCCGTTTGTTTCCTTATTTCGCACACGAAGATTCTATAGTTTGGATTTATTTCAACATTGATAGCATCCGATACTCTGTCACGGAGCTGCTAGCACCAATGACGGGGTCGCAGGCTCTGGCTCGAAGAAAAACAGGCCTTAGCTGCACGGGTCGCTGATTTTCTTGCGAGCACTCTAGAATTTTCAATCCGTTGATCTTTAGGCTGGAGTTTTTATGAAAAATAACAATAAATTAGTAAGATCTATCGCACTTTCCGCCACGCTGCTGTGGTGTGCCAGTGCCACCACTTACGCGACCACCACATGGAAGGTGGCCGGGGGAGACTCCGCCGGTAGTGCCCAGCATCAATTCGGGCAAAAATTCGCTGAAATACTCGCCGACAAAACCCAAGGTGAGTACAAGGCCAAGCTCTTTATGAGCGGCCAGCTGGGCAGTGAACAGGATACCGTCAATGATGCCGCCATGGGCACTCTGGACTTTTCTATCCTGGCCATCAACAACGTGACCCCCTTCTCCCCCACGGTCGGCGTGTTTACCCTGCCGTATGTGATTCAAAGCTTGGATGAAGCCGTAACCCTGACTCGAGGTGAAGTCGGCCAGGAGCTGGTCGAAAATACTATCCGCGATGCTGGCGTCCGTATCATCGGTTGGGCTTACACCGGATTTAGGGTTCTAACCAACTCCCGCAAGCCCGTTCGAACGCTGCAAGACTTGCAAGGCTTAGTGGTACGCGTGCCCAAAAACGAGATCATGATCGATACCTACAAGGCCTGGGGCATCAATCCAACCCCTATGGCCTGGTCAGAGACTTTTACAGGTCTGCAACAGGGGGTCGTCGACGGCCAGGATAATCCCTACGTCACGGTCAATGCGATGAAGTTCTACGAGGTACAGAAGTACGTTACCAATATCCGCTATATCTTCTCGATTGAACCGCTGATCATGAGTGAGTCGGTGTTCCAGGATCAGTCACCTGAAATCCAGCAAGCGGTGTTGGAAGCGGGGTTCGAGGCCAGCAAGGCCAGCGAACAGTTCCTGACCAAAAACGAAGCAGCCATCAAACAAAATTTGCTCAGCAAAGGGATGCAGATCGTCGATCCGGCTAACGGCGAGAAGGAGTGGATCGAAAAGGCCACCCAGGCAGTATGGCCCAAGCATTATGAAAGTATCGGCGGTAAGGAAAAACTGAATCGCATCCTACGTATTCTTGGACGTCAGGAAGTTTAATCCCCCGTCACAGCGTCATACAAAAAAGGCCCTGTCTAACAATAGGGTCTTTTGCTTCGCGGAAATAAATAGGGCCTCCGTCAAGCCCTCTCCATGAAGGAGATCAGCGGACTCAATGAGTCGAGGTTCAGACAAAAAAAGCTCCCAGTAACAAGATTACGGGGAGCCTATCAGGGTTCGCTATTCTGGCTACCCCCTCACTCAGCGAGAGATGAGGGTAGCTTTCCACACTTTTCCTAATTGATTAATTCAGCAAGTGCGTTTCCACATTCTCACTTCACATACGCATCGGCATGATCACGTACACATTATCGCTGGAATCTACCGCTTCAACCAACGCGCTGCTGTTGGGGTCTATCATCGATATTTTGACCATCTGATCGGGGAGGATTGATAACGCATCCAACAGATAGTTGACGTTAAAGCCGATCTCCATCGGCGTGTTCTGATAATCCACCGCCAGCGTTTCTTCGGCTTCTTCCTGCTCCGGGTTATTGGCCAGGATCTGCAGATGCCCCTCGGTCAGCACTAAACGAACCCCGCGATACTTCTCGTTAGACAGGATGGCGATTCGGTTCAGCACTTGGCGTAACTCCTGCCGATCAGAAATGACCAGCTTATCCCCCCCTTTGGGGATTACCCGCTCGTAATCCGGAAACTTGCCGTCTACCAGTTTTGAGGTAAAGGTGTATTCACCAGTACTGACGCGGATATGGCTACTGCCAATTAACAGCTGAGCGCTGTTTTCGCTATCTTCCAGCAAACGCGCCAGCTCTAAAATCCCCTTACGCGGTACGATGACCTGAAGGGTATCGGAGATATCCGTGTCTATTTTATAGATCGAGGTGGCCAGGCGATGACCGTCTGTAGCCACGGTGCGTAACTGCGTCGCGGTCAGCTCCAGCAACATGCCGTTAAGGTAATAACGGACATCCTGCTGCGCCATCGCAAACCCGGTACGATCGATTAAGCGCTTCAGCGCCCCCTGAGAAACCGTAAGATCCAGGGTTTCTGCATCATCCTCAACATTTGGGAATTCAGAGGCCGGTAGGGTGGTAAGGGTGAAGCGACTACGCCCTCCCTTAATCGTCACTTTTTGTCCGGTCAGGACTAGCTCGACATCGGCGCCATCAGGTAATGACTTGCAGATATCCATCAACTTTTTAGCAGGCACCGTAATGGAACCGGATTCTGCAGGGTGCTCCAGTACAATCCGACCGATCATTTCAACTTCCAGATCGGTGCCGGTCATCGACAGTTGATTCCCCTCGACAACCAACAGTATGTTGGATAAGACCGGCAGGGTCTGGCGTCGCTCAACAACCCCCGCAACCAGCTGCAGGGGTTTCAATAGTGCTTCTCTGGAAATGGTAAATTTCATAGCCTGCCCTTAGCTTCAGCTTCCTTTGGAGATACTAACCTCGATTTATTACGAGGACAGCGTTCTCAACAGGTTTTTATAATCTTCTCGAATATCGTTATCAATTTCACGTAATTCTGCCACCTTCCGGCAGGCATGCAAAACGGTGGTATGGTCGCGTCCGCCGTAAGCGTTGCCGATCTCCGGCAAACTATGGTTAGTGAGCTCTTTTGACAACGCCATCGCGACCTGCCGCGGTCGCGCCACCGAGCGACTACGACGTTTAGAGTGAAGGTCAGCCACCTTGATCTTGTAGTACTCGGAAACCACGCGCTGGATGTTATCGATGCTGACCAGTTTGTCTTGCAGCGCCAACAGGTCCTTAAGTGACTCACGAATAAAATCGGTGGTGATCTTACTACCCGTAAAGTGAGCATTCGCTATCACTCTCTTCAGTGCACCTTCAAGCTCTCTAACATTAGAACGTATTTTTTGGGCGATAAAAAAGGCGGCGTCATGCGGCAACCGGATGCGCGCCTCGTCGGCCTTCTTCATCAAAATAGCCACCCGGGTTTCTAATTCCGGAGGCTCCACCGCCACAGTCAGCCCCCAGCCAAAGCGCGACTTGAGCCGATCTTCTAAGCCATTAATCTCCTTGGGGTAACGGTCACAGGTCAAAATCATCTGCTGGCCGCCTTCTAACAAGGCATTAAAGGTATGAAAAAACTCTTCCTGGGAACGGTCTTTATTGGCAAAAAATTGAATGTCATCAATTAGCAATGCATCCACGGTGCGGTAATAACGCTTGAATTCGTTGATGGCATTGAGCTGCAGCGCTTTGACCATATCCGCGACAAAGCGCTCTGAATGCAGGTACACAATCTTGGCGTTGGGATTACGCTTGAGCATCCCGGCACCCACCGCGTGCATCAAATGGGTCTTACCCAGCCCCACGCCACCGTAAATAAACAGTGGGTTATAGGAGCTGCCGGGGTTTTCCGCCACCTGCTGAGCCGCCGCTAAAGCCAGTTGATTCGACTTACCTTGAACGAAGGTATCGAAGGTAAATAGCTTGTTGAGATGGGTCTGATGGCGAATTCCGCCTTCTACTTCAACGTTACGGGTCGTACGCCCAGAAGACTGCGGCTGCGGCGTTTCTACTCGCGGTTGATAAACCATCTCATGCTGGCGTATGGGCGGACTCGGAATCGGCGCAGCAGCATCAGTTGCCGGGGTGCGGCGATTGGCCGCTGTGCCAGGACTCAGGCGGTGCACCGTGGGTGTATAGGCTCTCACTGCCGATCCTGCAACCTCCAGCACAATTTCTCGAATCTGCTCTTCGCTGTGTTCGCTAAGCAGTTCTTTAATCCGCTGCAGGTATTTATCCGATACCCAGTCCATCACAAACCGGTTTGGCGCCAGCAGGCGCAATTGGCCATCCGCCCCCTGCTCGACCTTGAGCGGGCGTATCCAAGTATTAAATTGCTGCGACGGAAACTCCTGTTCCAAACACGCCAAGCAAGTCTGCCACAATCTACCAACCATCCAGCCCGCACCACATCACATCACAAAATTTCAGCCATTCTAGCGGCTCGAACAGCAGTTATCCACAGCTCCTCAGCGCTCCTGCGCAGAAAATTTAATAAGTCCTGTTTTTAACTGCCTTGCCGACAGATCGAAAAGCACTTAAATCGCGGCTTCAACCGCTTTTTTGGACTCACCCGGATTGTATTTTTATCCACAACCTCCCGCTTGGATATACGCACTTATTACAGATATTACAAACAAGCTATCCATCTGTTTTTATGCTTTTTTCAGAGGTTACACACAGAAACAGTTAAAAAAACGCGGAAGCTGTTGATCAGCCCCGCAAATCCAACCCATCCAGCGCCAACCGAGTAAATTAATGACTAATGAGGCTTAATAAGGTTTGCAGAGCTAGTACGTTTTCAATAGACTTCCGCTTTTGATTTTCAAGACAAGGGTCTAACGTCCCTTCATTTTATAAGTAGGATCGAGTTATGAGCAAAAGAACATTCCAACCCAGTTTACTGAAGCGCGCCCGTAACCACGGTTTCCGTGCCCGCATGGCTACCAAGAACGGCTGTCAGGTAATTACCCGCCGTCGTGCTAAAGGCCGTAAGTCTCTGAGCGCATAAGCCTAGATAGAGACAAGCCGATAATGAGCGGTTTCGAATTTCCCCGGAGTTCACGTTTACTGAACGCTGGGGATTATCGAACTGTGTTTAACGGTGCTCAGCTTAAAGTTTCGGATCGCCATCTGTTGATCCTTGCTACGCCTAATCAGCTTAGCCACTCCCGTGTCGGCCTCGTCATCGCCAAAAAAAACGTGCGTCTGGCCGTGCAAAGAAACCGGGTAAAACGTATTATCCGCGAATCCTTTCGACTCCAAGATGCAGGATTTCCTAACCTGGATATCGTTGTGCTGGCTCGAAAAGGGATGGGGGATCTAGATAACCCGGATCTACGACGGTTAATCGAGCAAAGTTGGCAGCGCTTAAGCAAATATGCGCGCAAGCAGCTCAAACCCCAGCAAGCCGCTAGCGGCTCTAACCGGGGTTAAAGTAGCAACTTGTAGCAACGACAGCCCGACAACCCACTTTTAATCCACACTCTAACGGCATCGGCAGACTACTAGCATGGATATCCAACGTATCGGCTTGATCGCCGCCCTGGCAATTATCTCCTATATTCTAGTCCTCACGTGGCAAGAAGATTACGGTCATAAAGCCCAAGCAGTGGCGAGCGCTCCAGTCTCCTCCTATTCCAGTGCGCCTGACGCTTCCAGTCAATCAGATAGCGTAGCGCCTGTTTTAAATTCGGCAATACCCTCTTCTAGCGACATTCCCGGTTCCGACGAACCTGCCATGGAAGTTGCTGCAATTGCCGCCAAGCCTGAGCAGGGTGGACTGGTCAACGTCTCCACCGATACCCTGGATCTGGTGATCGATACCTATGGCGGCGATATTATCCACACCGCGCTAAACGATTACCTGGCCCAGCTAAACGGCGATCAGGCATTGGTGCTGATGGAGCAGAACGACAATCGGACCTATACCGCCCAATCCGGTCTCACCGGCCAGAATGGTCCAGATGCGAAAGGCGACCGGCCGCGTTATCAGGTCAGCCAACACAGCTATCAGTTGGCCGATGGTCAGGACAGCTTAAGTGTCGATCTGACCCTGCAGCAGGACAACAACGTCACCATCACCAAACGCTTCACCTTCAGCCGTGGTCAGTACCTGATCAAGATGGAATATCTGATCGATAACCAAGGCGATCAATCCTGGCAGGGCAACCTGTTTGGTCAGATCAAACGCGATCGCAGTGCCGATCCCTCCTCGCAGACCAGCATGGGCATGCAGTCTTACCTAGGCCCTGCCTTCTCCAACGCCGACGTTAATTTCGAGAAGATCAGCTTCGACGATATCGATGATGCGCCCTACAAAAGCAAGTCTCCGGCGGGTTGGGTCGCGATGTTGCAGCACTATTTTGTCAGCGCCTGGATCCCCAGCCCCGATCAGTCTCACAACTACTTTGCCCGTGAGCGGAACGGCAACTACCTTGCAGGCTTTGTATCGCCCTCGTTCACCGTGGCTCCGAGCCAACAGGGCTCAGCCTCGGCCAACTTCTACGCCGGTCCTAAAATCCAGGGCACTCTGGAACAGGTTGCCCCTTTCCTGAAGCTCTCGGTCGACTACGGTATCCTGTGGTGGATCGCCCAGCCAATATTCTGGCTCCTGGGCGTGATTCAAGGGGTGGTGATCAACTGGGGACTGTCGATTATTCTGGTTACCGTGGCGATCAAGGGCCTGTTCTTCCATCTCTCCGCCAAAGCCTATAAGTCGATGGCTAAGATGCGTGCCGTCGGCCCTGAGCTGACCCGTCTGAAGGAGATGTACGGCGATGATCGTCAGAAGATGTCGCAGGCGATGATGGAGCTGTACAAGAAGGAGAAGATCAACCCGCTTGGCGGCTGCCTGCCCATCCTGATTCAGATGCCGGTGTTTATCTCCCTGTACTGGGTGCTGCTGGAGAGTGTCGAGCTACGGCATGCACCGTTCATGTTATGGATCCAGGACATGTCGGTGATGGACCCCTACTTTGTGCTGCCGATTCTGATGGGCGCCACTATGTTCATCCAGCAGACGCTAAACCCTACGCCTCCCGACCCGATGCAGGCCAAGGTGATGAAGATGCTGCCGTTCATGTTCACCTTCTTCTTCCTCTGGTTCCCGGCCGGACTGGTACTGTACTGGGTGGTCAACAACATTCTCTCGATCGCGCAGCAGTGGGTGATTACCCGCGGTATCGAAGCTGAGGTTGCCGCCAGAAAGTAGTGCTCTGGGTTTGATGCACAGTTGAGTACAAAAAGGCTCCTTGGGTAACCCAGGAGCCTTTATCTTATATACGGGATGTACGCCATGTCACTAGGAGGTTGACCGAGAATAGACTGATCTACTGC
>JBALTG010000162.1:0-8976 GCA_036964625.1 Motiliproteus sp. | reverse complement strand
ATAGGTATGGAACCTATTTGTCCGCCAGGTTAATAGTGGGGAGATTCAACGGATTGATGCGCGGCTCGTCGGGTTCTTAGGTGTGGCCGTAGCATCAATTTTGACCGCCACAGTAGCTATCAATACAAAAGTGACATTTACGATATTTTGCATGTTGTGACGATGGTGAAGAGTGTCGCAAGCCCAGGTTCGGACAATCTGAATGATCGCATTCGAAGCGGATCCAAACCGATGAAATCGCCGCGCCGTGCGGTGATTTTTCCGGGAAAACGCATTTGAGAATTGACAGCTTCGGGTGCCGGGCGTATATTTCGACGAAACGTCAGTGACGATTCGTCAACATAACAGTAGATAGGATACCGATGACCCCACGCGCCCTCAACCCCAAAAGCCTGCAGGAACGAGAACTCGAGATCATCGAGGCTACCCTGTCGCTGCTGGAGGAGATCGACGTCTCCCAGTTGACCATGGACAAGGTGGTGACCCGGGTTCCCTACTCCAAAGGCACGGTCTACGGCCATTTTTCCTGCAAGGAGGATCTGCTCTCCGGTATCGGCAACTATGCCATGCGCACCATGATCGGGCTGTTCAGCCGGGCGGTTGAGCACAAGGGCAGCAGTCGCGAGCGCTACCAGGGCATGTCCTTCGCTTACCTGATCTACGCCCTGCTCAAACCCACCCTGTTCCGCACCGCCCTGTGCGGCAAGAGCCCGTCGGTGATGGGCAAGACTTCGGCCGAAAGGCTGGCGGAGCATGAATCTCATGAGCAGACGCTGATGGCGCTGTTCTTTAAGATCATCGACGATGGCATCGCCGATGGCAGCCTCAGCCTGCCGGCGCATATGAGTAAGCAGCAGATCAGCTTTACCGGCTGGGCCAGCGGCTACGGCGTCATCATGTTGCTAAGCGATGATCTGGACAGTTGCGGTGGTCGTCACGGCCTCTACCTAGAGCAGGAGTTTCTCAACACCAACAATATCTTTCTCGACGGCCTGAACTGGCAGCCCCTCTCCTCCGAGCGGGATTACCGCAGCGTCATCAAGTCGATGCTTGAGGAGCGCTTCGCCGGCGAACTGGAAGAGATCCGGGCACGGGGGCGACAGCTCATGCTGTAGTTTCTGCAGTCCTACCAGGACGGAGGTCATGCTCCGGCCACGATGCGGCGAATAACCGCATTTTTTTAACGACCATTTTGACGAAAGGTCAAAATGGGTAAGCGGGCAACGGCAACGGTGCCCGGCAGTATACGGGGCCGAGGCACATGCCTGGGTCCGGGGCGTTGGTTAGCGCCCATTTTTTATCAAAAATATCGACGAAACGTCAAAAAGGAGTAGATTATGCGAGAACGACTGTTTCGATGGGTGATCGCCCATCCCGTCTGGGTCATCCTGTTGTCACTGAGCCTGGTGGTCGGTGCAAGCATGGGTGCGAAAAACCTGGTTTTCAAAGGTGACTACCGGGTGTTCTTCAGCGATGAGAACCCCCAGCTCACCGCCTACGAATCCATGCAGAAGATCTACAGCAAGAGCGATAACGTCTCCTTCGTGATCGCCCCGGCGGATGGCAAGGTGTTCGTGCCCAGTCAGCTGGAGTCGATCCGCAAGCTGACCGAAGACGCCTGGCAGATCCCTTACTCCACCCGTGTCGATTCGATCAGCAACTATCAGTACACCTTTGCCGAGGGCGATGACCTGATCGTCGAAGACCTGGTCACCGAAGGTGCCCCCCTGGAAGCCGTGGATCTGGCGCGAATACAACGGGTCGCTCTCGGCGAGCCCCAGCTGGTGAACAAGCTGGTCTCCCCCGAAGGCCATGTGGCGGTCATCAACGTCACCATTCAGCTACCCGGTATGGACCCTGTCACCGAAGGGCCGGAAGTGGCGACCAAGGTACGCGCGCTCAAGGTTCAATTTGAGACCGAAAACCCCGGTGCCCAGGTTCACCTCTCCGGCATGGTGATGATGAACGTGGCTTTTACCGAATCTTCGATGGCGGATAACGCCACCCTGGTGCCGCTGATGTTCCTGGTGGTTATCCTGACCATCGGCGCGTTGCTGCGGACCATCACCGGTACGGTCTCGACCCTGGTGATCATCATCGTCAGCATCACCGCCACCCTGGGCCTGGCCGGCTGGAGCGGGCTCTACCTGACCGGGCCGTCGGCCTCGGCTCCCACCATGATCCTGACCCTGGCGGTCGCCGACTGCATCCATATTCTGACCACGATGTTCTACGAGATGCGCCAAGGGGTTGCGAAACGTCAGGCGTTGCTGGACAGCCTCAAGCTCAACTTCCAGCCCATCCTGCTGACCAGTGTGACCACCGCCATCGGTTTCCTGAGCATGAATTTCTCCGACTCGCCCCCCTTTCACGATCTGGGCAACATGGTTGCTACCGGGGTGATGCTGGCCTTTATCTTCTCTATCACCCTGTTCCCCGCGCTGCTCTCCCTGCTGCCGTTGAAGGTCAAGGTGCGCGATGCAGACAGCAACGACCTGATGGATCGTTTCGCGGGCTTCGTGATCGCCAAGCGCAAAGTGCTGTTGCCCGGCATGGCGGCGGTGATCGTCGGCTTGGGCCTGTTCGCCCCCAATAACGAGTTGAACGACGATTTCGTCAAGTACTTCGACCCGTCGGTGCCCTTTCGTGCCGCTACCGATTTTATGCAGGACAACCTGTCTGGCATGACCACCTTGGAGGTCTCCATCGACAGCCAGGTCAGCAGCGGCATCAACGATCCGGCCTTTATCGCCACCCTGGACGGTTTCACCCATTGGCTGCGTGACCAGCCGGAGACCGATCACGTCAACTCCCTGAGCGACACCTTCAAACGCCTCAACAAGAATATGCATGGCGATGATCCAAGCTGGTATCGCCTGCCCGATAGCCAGGAGATGGCGGCCCAGTACCTGCTGCTGTACGAGATGTCCCTGCCCTATGGCCTGGACCTCAACAACCAGCTAAACGTCGACAAGTCGGCCACCCGGGTGATCGCCACCTTCGAGAACATCACCTCCCAGGAGATGATCGATCTGGAACAGCGCCTCAACAGCTGGTTCGAGGCTAACGCCTCCGATTACAAGGTCAGCATCACCAGCCCCAACCTGATGTTCAGCCATATCGGCCAACGCAACATCACCTCGATGCTGATCGGCACCGTCGCCGCCCTGCTGATGATCTCGTTGCTGCTGGGCCTGGCGCTGAAGTCGGTGCGTTACGGACTGCTCAGCCTGATCCCCAACCTGGCGCCTGCCGCCATCGGCTTCGGCATCTGGGCCCTGTGGGACGGCCAGGTCGGCATGGGCATGTCGGTCGTGGTGGGTATGACTCTGGGTATCGTGGTGGACGACACCGTGCACTTTCTCAGCAAGTACCTGCACGCCCGTGACGACAAGGGCAAGTCCGCCGAAGAGGCGGTACGTTACGCCTTCGCCAGCGTCGGCCGCGCCCTGTGGATCACCACCCTGGTGCTGGTGGCGGGCTTTATGATCCTGGCTCAGTCGACCTTTAAGTTCAACGCCGATATGGGACTGTTGACCGCCATCATCATCCTGTTGGCGCTGGTGGTCGACTTCCTGTTCCTGCCGCCGTTGCTGATTAAACTCGACCACCTACTCAATCGCGACAAGCACCTTGCAGGAATTGCTGAATCAACGCTGGCCCCGACCGGCACTCACGAGGTATCCGCCGATGTTGTTTAATAAAAGCCTGACCAACCCCATCAAAAAACCACTGCTGGGGCTGATAGCGACCGCCGTACTCGGCACCCCATTGATCGCCCATCAAGCCCAGGCGATGACACCGCAGGAGCGCGGGATGGAGATCTCGGTCGAGGCCAAGCAACGCGATATCGGCTGGACCGATATGGCCACGGTGATGACCATGACCCTGCGTAATAAGGCGGGCCAGGAGAGTGTGCGTGAGATCCGCCTAAAGTCCCTTGAACAGGAGAAGGATGGTGACAAGAGCCTGACCGTATTCGACCAGCCCCGCGACGTGAAGGGCACCGCCTTTCTGAGCTTCTCGCATATCGACGGCGCCGACGACCAGTGGCTGTTTCTACCGGCCCTGAAGCGGGTCAAGCGGATCTCGTCCCGCAACAAGTCCGGGCCCTTTATGGGCTCGGAGTTCGCCTTCGAGGACCTGACCTCCTTCGAGGTGGCCAAGTACAGCTATAAATACCAGGGCGATGAATCCCTCGACGGTATCGACAGCTTCGTGGTCGAGCAGTACCCCACCGATAAGTACTCGGGCTACACCCGCCGGGTAGTCTGGCTGGACAAGGCGCACTATCGGGTCCAGAAGGTGGATTTCTATGACCGCAAGAACAGCCTGCTCAAGACCCTGAGTTTTGCCCAGTACAAGCAATACCTGGGTCAGTACTGGCGCGCCGACCGCGCCACCATGACCAACCACCAGACCGGTAAAACTACCGTCCTCGATTACGCGGATTACCGCTTCAAGGTTGGCCTCAAGGCCAGCGACTTCAATAAAAACAGCCTGAAACGTGCCCGATGAAACTATTTAAAACCCGCATCGCCAGCCCCTTGGTAAAGGTACTGGCCAGCGCACTGGTGGCCGCCCCGGTCACGGCGGCAGATGATCCGCAAATCAGCGGCCGCATCGGCTACGAGGCCCGCGTGTTTGCCGACGACGGCATCCACGCGGGTCAGAGCGGCACCGGCAACAGCTCGCTGTTGGTCGAACCTGAACTCTATTGGCAGTGGAACAACGGCGATGACATGCTGGTGTTCAAGACCTTTCTGCGTTGGGATGAGCACGACAGCCAGCGCAGCCACGGCGATATCCGCGAGCTAATCTGGACCCACGTGGCTGACGGTTGGGAGCTCACAGCCGGGATCGGTAAGGTGTTCTGGGGCGTCACCGAGTTCCAGCACCTGGCCGATGTGATCAACCAGACCGACGCCGTGGAGGATAGCGACGGTGAAGACAAACTGGGTCAGCAGATGATCAGCCTGTCGCTGGTGCGTGATTGGGGCATTGTGGATCTTTATCTGCTGCCGGGGTTTCGCGAACGTACCTTTAGTGGAAGCGATGGTCGGCTGCGAGGGCCGTTGGTGGTGGACACCGACAACGTGCGCTACGAGTCCTCGGCCGGGGACAAACACCTCGACGCCGCCGTCCGTTGGAGTCATTCCCTGGGCGACTACGATCTCGGCCTGCACGGGTTTCACGGTACCAACCGCGACCCGGTACTGACCCGGCAAGGTAACGTGCTGGTGCCCCTCTACGAACAGATGGACCAGCTGGGCATCGACGTGCAAGCCACCCTCGGTGATTGGTTGTGGAAGTTCGAAAGCATCTACCGGGACAGCAGCAGCGACAGCTTCACCGCCGCCCAGGGCGGGTTCGAATACACCCTGGTGGGTATCATGGACAGCGCCATGGACCTCGGCTTGTTGCTTGAATACGGCTGGGACAGCCGGGGCGAAGATGGCACCACCGGGGTACAAGACGACCTGTTTCTAGGCTCGCGCTTGACCCTCAACGATATGCAAAGCACCGAGCTGTTGGCGGGTATCGGCCAGGATCTGGATCATGGCGGCTACAGCGTGTTGGTGGAAGCCAGCCGGCGACTGGGGAACAGCTGGAAGCTCAGCCTGGACGCCCGGGTGTTTGACAGTGACGACAGTCTCGATCCGTTGTTTGCCATTCGAGAAGATGATCTGGTGCAGCTGACCCTGGAGCGCTATTTCTAGCGCGGGCTCAATAAAACTGCGGGGCAAGCGTCGCTGAAGGGGGGGGGCGCCGCCCGGCCAATGAGTGCCAGGGATCAGAAAGAGATAACCGCACCCAGCGAGATGGAGTCTATTTCGGTGGTGACGCTTTCGGCCACCAGCGTCAGATTGGCGTTGATTGAGTGGAGTCAGGCCACGGCGGTGTTTTCCAGATCCAAATCGCTGCCGCCGATCTATTCTTACGAGCTTGTATGCCCATCGCTTGTTGCTGTGATGACGGAGGATCACGGCTGATCCGGTAGGCCTGTACTCAATAAACCCAGCCCTCAACCCGATACAGCCCGCCGACAACCAGGTATTCACCTTCGCCCTTGAGCAGCCCGGGAAACAGTTGATCGAAGCAGAGTACTTTCTGTATCGGTACCTGGATCTTGACCACCCGGTCGCCAAACTCCGAGGCGCGTTCGGGGTCGAGTGAGAAGGAATTAAGATTATTCATCAGTAGAACCGGTAACTCCTGCTGGGCGGTTTCGTTCTGCGCCAGCGGTTTATCGATCTGCTCAAGCGGTCGATCAATACGCTCAAGCTGTTGATCCATCCGCTCAAGCTGCTCCAGCCGGTTGATGCCTCGGTACAGGGTGAGATGGGTTGGTGATCGATTAGGATTTTTTGAGTTTTGTCGCGGCTGCGACAATTCGTACTGACAATAGCTGTAGACCAGATCGAGCTGGGCTTCCAGGGCATTGGTGTTATACAGGCCCCTGGCACGGGCTTGGAGGTAATTGAGGTAGGTATGGCCGTTAAAATCCCGGATCGGTCCCTGATGAAACCGCGTCAGCAAACCAAACCGGGATTCAACCCAGGCTTTAAGCACCGCGCCTTCGCGACTATCAGAATCAAAAAACCAGCCACGGATGGCTCGCTGCCAATTCGCTTTAGGTCGTCCCTCGCCGCCCGGTGAGTAGCCGGCAGCTGCCGGATCATCCAGGCAGAAATGGACATCGACATAATCACAAAATTGCTGCGCTCGCTGAGCCTGATCGGGCAAACGGCCCAGACGCTGAAACAGGTCTTTATATAGATCAGCAACACCATCAATCAGCAGCGGGGCCGGTTGCTGCTGAAACGTCAGCCCGCCAAGAATAACGGCAGGCAGGTTACAGCGGTTGATTGGCAGGTAGCTACCCCGGGGTAAGGAGCAGGTGGGTAGAGGCTTAGGCGGCATAGATCCGACGCCACCTCTGTGCATTGCCTCTGCTCGTCTGCTCACAACCCGACACTCCCTACAATTTGTAGTCATTAACCCTACAGTATTTGTTGCTTTGTCGTATAGCGCTCACGTCAGCAGACCGCTTTAAACCTCTGCAAAAGCAATGTTTACCCTTTCAATTCATAAGCTTAAATAACGACACGTAGACTTGGCACAGCCATTGCCATATCCCTAGTAGAACCTCTATGAAAAACCTCGTAGCAATTAAGGAGAGTGACCATGGCATTACGTCAATGTGCAATCTACGGCAAAGGTGGTATCGGCAAGTCGACCACCACCCAAAACCTGGTAGCGGCTCTGGCCGAACTTGGTCAAAAAGTAATGATCGTCGGCTGTGACCCTAAAGCCGACTCCACCCGTTTGATCCTGCACTCCAAGGCTCAGACTTCTGTGATGGAGATGGCTGCCGAGCTGGGCACCGTCGAAGATCTCGAGTTGGAAGATGTACTCCAGATTGGCTACAAGGACATCAAATGTGTCGAGTCTGGTGGTCCTGAGCCGGGTGTAGGTTGTGCCGGTCGGGGGGTAATAACTGCGATCAACTTCCTCGAAGAGGAAGGCGCTTACACCGACGATCTGGACTTCGTGTTCTACGACGTGCTGGGTGATGTTGTGTGTGGTGGCTTCGCCATGCCGATCCGTGAGAACAAGGCGCAGGAGATCTACATCGTCTGCTCCGGTGAGATGATGGCGATGTACGCGGCTAACAATATCTGTAAAGGCATCGTTAAATACGCCAGCTCCGGCAGCGTGCGTCTGGCCGGCCTGATCTGTAACTCGCGGAACACCGACCGTGAAGATGATCTGATCGTCGCCCTGGCCGAGAAGATCGGCACCCAGATGATCCACTTCGTACCGCGTGACAACGTGGTTCAGCATGCCGAAATCCGCCGCATGACCGTCATCGAGTACGACCCCACGGCCAATCAGGCCAACGAGTACCGTACGCTGGCTAAGAAAGTGATCGCCAACACCAAGTTCGTTATCCCTAACCCGGTCTCGATGGACGAGCTGGAAGACCTGCTGATGGAGTTTGGCATCATGGATGTCGAAGACGAGACCATCGTCGGCAAAACCGCCGCCGAGCTGGCTGCCGAGGCCTAAGCTGCGCTGTTTCGCTGCCGCTACGAGCGTCTCCGGCAGGCCCTGTTGTTATTGACTGTGGATTGATTGCCGATTGACAGCAGGGGTTGCCGGACCCACGACAGCACGAGCAGCGAAACATCTGCAGCCCAGGCCCGACTGAGCACGCGTTTAACCGCCGTGTTTAACCTATGAATTTAACTTTCGTTTTAACTTTCGTTTTAGCTTTCGTTTAAACAAGGTAACTCCATTATGACGAGTTTAAATGTTGAAGAGACTAAGGCCCTCATCGAAGAGGTGCTTGAAGTCTATCCCGAAAAGGCCAAGGCCGATCGTGCCAAGCACCTGATGGTGGCTGAGCCCGGTCAAGACAGCAAAGGTTGCATCACCTCTAACCGTAAAGCCCTGCCAGGGGTCATGACCAACCGGGGTTGTGCTTATGCTGGCTCCAAAGGTGTGGTCTGGGGACCGATCAAGGACATGATCCACATCTCCCACGGCCCGGTGGGTTGTGGTCAGTATTCACGTGCTGGTCGGCGTAACTATTACGTCGGTACCACAGGTGTCGATAGCTACGGCACCATGAACTTCACCTCCGATTTCCAGGAGAAAGATATCGTCTTCGGTGGCGATAAAAAACTGGAAACGCTGATCGATGAGATCGAAATGCTGTTCCCGCTCAACAAGGGGATCTCGATTCAATCCGAATGCCCGGTGGGCTTGATCGGTGACGATATCGAAGCCGTCTCCAAGGTCAAAGGGGCCGCAATTGGCAAGACCATCGTACCGGTACGCTGCGAAGGTTTCCGCGGGGTATCCCAGTCACTGGGTCACCACATCGCTAACGATGCCGTGCGTGATTGGGTGCTGAACGATAACGATAAGCGCGAAGTGGGCCAGTACGATGTGGCGCTGATTGCCGAT
>JBALTG010000161.1:0-9433 GCA_036964625.1 Motiliproteus sp. | reverse complement strand
GTGGGTCGGGCTTCAGCCTGACGCATGCAGCACCCTGATCGAAAACAACCCAAAGCCACGAAGGAATATTGGTTTTTTTGGGTGCGTCATCCCGACATAGATAACCCCCTGAGGGTTCTGTCAGAATGAAACCGACCCACAGGGATAATGAAAGAATAGATCGGCTGCATCGTGGCTGAGCTTTGTGGGTAATCAGGAAAACTGTTAGGGCTCTCACCGCGCCAATACCGGCAACAAAACAACCGTCCGGTCGCTAACAGAGACCCGCTCGTAACCGGACGTAAGTACGCGAACTGACTGGGTTTGATAAGACTCGCAGGGGTCGGTTGGCTAAGGGGGGGCGCATCCACGCGCCAGCCTGTTCACCCACCGGGTTAACAGGCATAGAAAAGCTCTAATCAAGGCGTCAGCGATGACCGCTCATATCGACGGCATCAGCCACGGTGACATACGCATCCGGTGCCTGATCCTTGATCATCGCCACCAGCGTCTTGAGATGACGTCGATCGATATTGAGATAGAGCAGATCCTTACCGCCCTCGCCTGCCGCCGCATCACAGCGCACCACCATCCCCCGAATACCAAACTGAGCATCGATCACCGCCTGCAACTCATTGGAGTGACGACTACTGACATGCACCAACCGAGTACTCGGTCGCGGAGTCATTAGCTTATCGATCAACTGCCCGGTCACAAACACCGTAATCCCACCCAGCAGCGCCGCCTCGGGTTCACGGAATACGGTCGCGGAGATCAGTACGATAACCGTATCCAAGATCACCGCAGCCTGGCCGACGCCGATATGCGCCCGATCGGCGACCAGCCGTGCCAGGATCGACCAACCGCCGGAAGATCCGCCCCCCCGAAACAGCAGCCCCACACCGACCCCCAGAAAAACCCCGGCGTAAAGTGCATTAAGAAAGCGGTCGGCGGTTATGCTGACGTCTTTGAGCCCATACTGCAGGAGATCGGTCAGCAGCGCGATCAGGGCCACGGCGACCAGCGTACGGATTAAAAAATTGCCCCCCAGGGAGCGCAGCCCTAACACCATCAACACGCCATTGATCGACAGGATCACCAAACCGGGGCTTATATCCAGCAGGTGGTTAACCAGTACCGCCAGCCCGGGAGGCCCACCGGCAACGATACGATGCGGCAGCAGAAAGGCAGCAATGGCAAATGCCACACAGAGGCTACCTACTACGATCAAGAATGCATCAACAGCCCATTTAGGGATAATCACCGGTACGTTTTCCTTGCAGTAATAAAAGAGGGAGTTTCTAACCTAAAAAGTCTTTTGACTATGAACCAGGCATAGGTCTTAGACCCATGTTGACGCATCCTAGCGTGTCCGATTAAGCCGCTGGGTTAATAACTAAACATCGCGTTAAGAGCACGTCTTAAGGGAGAGACGAGCAAACCGCCAGTTTACAGCAAAGCGAACCCGGGCGCGTCCATCCTGCGCTAGCGGGGTAAGCAATCGGGGTCACCAAGCGGGGCCTATAGTGCCAGCCCGAAGCCATTGACATAAGTCAGATACCGGGCAAAACATTGTACTTTTGGTGCACCCGCGGTATTACTACCGGCTAGAACCGCATTATTGACCCTCCAGGCCACCCTCTTTATGAGCAGTCACGACATCAGCATTCCTCAGTTTGGACTCTACGGTGAACCCGGCTGGATAGATGATCCGGAGTTTATCCATATCGAGGATATCGCCAGCCGCAGCAGCGACCTGGGGTGGATGATCGGCGCGCACCGGCACGGCCGATTGTTCCAACTGCTGTATCTACAAGCGGGGGATGCCGAGGTTCATCTGGACGATCAAATCACCCTGCTGCACGGCCCCTGGGTAATTATCATTCCGCCCGGCGTGGTGCACAGCTTTCGTTTTGCACCCAAGACCAAGGGCGCGGTGGTCACCTTGGCGGAGCCGCTGCTACAGACCGCCAACGATCCGCGCTCACAGCGCTATTTTGACGCGCTATTCACCAGGCCTCAATGTATCGATTTTTCGGGCAGGGACTCGCTGATGCCGCAGTTTCAACAGACCTTGACGGAGATAAAGCAGGAGTTTTCCCACAGCCTTAGCGGACGCAGTCTGATGTGCGAATGGATGATCAGAATTCTATTGATGACCCTTCATCGACAACTGGATCTCAATGGCCAGGGCCAAACCCGCGTGAATACGTCCAACCAGACGATCAGCCAACTCAAGCAATTGATCGAACAGCACTACCGGGACCACTGGACGGTAACACAGTACGCCGCTGCGCTAGGGACCTCGATCAGCCGACTCAACCGACTCACCAGGGAGCGGCTCAACCAGAGCGCCAAGCAGATGATTCACGAGCGCCTGCTGCTGGAAACCAAACGCCGGCTGATCTATACCCGCAGCCACCTTGACGATATCGCCTATGGCTTGGGGTTCAAAGATCCTGGCTATTTTTCACGCTATTTCAAGCGTGCGGTGGGTATCCCACCGAGCCGTTTCCGCAGTGAAAACAACTTTGAAACGACCGCCGAATAAGCGTTTCAATGCGGGCATCCAGCACTACAGCGCTCTGCGTGCCAACCGCTTAATCAGCTATTTAATCAACCGTTAAAGCAACCCCAAGGCCAGCGCCGGAAACAGGATCAATAACGCCAGACGCAGCAGATCCGATAGCACAAAAGGCAACACCCCCTTGAAGATCTGGCCTATGGGTATCTGCGGCGCCACACTCTTGATCACGAACACGTTCATCCCCACCGGCGGCGTAATCAGCCCCAGCTCCACGGTAACCACCGCCACGATACCAAACCAGATCGGATCGAAGCCGGCCTCAACGATCAGTGGAAACACCACCGGCACCGTCAACAGCAGCATCGCCAGGCTATCCATCACACAACCGAGCAGGATAAACAGCACCAGCACCGCCGCCAGCACCGCGTAAGGGGGCAAGCCCATGCTGCCCACTAGATCGGCCAGATAAAATGAGATCCGCGACACCGAGAGAAAGTAGCCGAAGATCTCGGCGCCGATGATCATAAAGAAGATCATCGCCGTCAGCTTCAACGTTTCATCCACCGCGTCCAAAAACCCTGCCATGCGCATGCCGCGCACGAAGGCGATCAGCATCGCCACGAAGGCGCCGATGGCTGCGGCTTCGGTTGGGGTAAAGATACCCATGTAGATACCACCAATGATGATGGCAAACACCCCCATAAAGGGACCGAACCCCGCCATACCGGTGATTTTTTCGCGCCAACTGGTCGGCTGTCCCGGCCTTGCGAGACCAGGATTGCGGTGCACCAGAATGGCGATAGTGGCGCAATAAAGGCCCAACCCTAACAGGCCGGGAATGATCCCCGCCATAAACATTTTACCCACCGATTGCTCGGTAATCAGGGCATAGAGTAGCAGCGCGATACTGGGGGGGATCATGATCCCCAACGTGCCCCCTGCGGCCAAAGTACCGGTTGCCAGGGAGTCGGCGTAGCCATGCTTTTTCATCTCCGGCAACGCCACCCGGGACATGCTGGCCGCCGTGGCCACCGAAGATCCGGAGATGGCCGAAAAGGCGCCGCACGCGGTAACCGACGCCAGCGCCATACCACCGCGCCAGCCCCCGAACAACGTCCGTGCAGCATTGAACAGCTCGGTCGACATGCGCGCCTTGGAGGCGAACACCCCCATCAGGATGAACATCGGAATGGGGCTGAAGCTGTAATTTGTGAGGGTTTCAAACGGTCCCGACTCTAGGATCGACAACGCCGGTTCAAAGGCGACGATCCAGGTAAAACCAATCAGCCCGGTCAGTGCCATGGCCAGGGCGATGGGACACCGCAAGGCGATAAACAGCAACATCCCGGCCATGCACAGCAAACCGATTATAGGAGCACTCACAACACTTCTCCTTCTTGCACTTGAGCGTTTATCTTCGCTGATCGGTAGCCGTCAGCGCGCCATACCGCAGAGAGTACGCTTATCAGCCCATTAATCCCGACCAACAGGCTGCGCAGGCCGAGGCAGAAGGTCGCGACAACCACCACCAGGTAGATATCTGCCAGCGGCAGCAGCAGATCCTGCGAGGTTTCCTGGGTGGTTAACGCACTCTCGTAAGCATGAAAAAAGCGCCCGCTCATCGCCAGTCCTAAGGCCGCAAAGCCCAGGATATAGATGCCACTGACCAGTTTCTGAGTGACTTTGGAGATATTTTGGGTAAACAGGTCGACCACCACCTGGCCCTTATCAACACAGTGAGGGAGTGCAAAAAGGATACAGAACAGCAGCCCAAAACTGACCAGCTCGATACCCCCGAGAAAAGTCAAATCAACGCGCCCGTCACTGATGGCATAGAGTGAGCGGGTCGCTACATCGACCACCACTACGGCCATCATCAGAATGAGCAGCAAGCCGCTCAGCCGATGCATCCACAGCGCTATCGAATCGACGACCTGAGTCAGCATTCGCATAATAAGACCCCGTTAGCTGCTGCAGTTTTCAGACAGCTGCGGAATCCGTTCATAGATGCTGCGCGCGGAAGCACCACTCTGGGACAGGTAGCGCTCGGTGGCTTGGTCCAGAATCCCTTTCCACGCGGGGTTGTTCACCCCTCCCTCGACCGTGTAGATGGTATGCCCCTGCTCTTTGGCCTGGGCCAGTCCAATCTGATCCTGTTGATCCATCAGCGTGCCACTTTGGGTGGCCCAGCTCAGTCCGGAATTATTATCGATCACCTGCTGCAGCTCCGCAGGCATCCCCGCATAGACACCTTTATTCATCGTGACCACGAAGGACAGCGTATATAGATTGATATTGGTGTGGTTATCCGCCAGCTCATTCAATCGGAACGACTTCATCGCCTCCCACGGCAGGGTCGCACCGTTGATCACGCCACGGGACATGGACTGATAGATCTGAGGAGCGGGCATGCCCACCGGCTTACTACCCAAACCGGTTAACATTTCAGCCACCACTGCGGTTGGACGACGGATACGCTGTCCCTGCAGATCGGCGGGGGTCTTCACCAGCTTACCTTTGGTATGGATCGTTCCGGGCCCGTGGGTAAACACAAACAACGGATGCGTCTCCGCATACTCGCTGGCGATATCGCCCTGATCCAGCAACGTTTGAGCGATACAGGAACCATGCTCACCGCTTTCGGAGATGCCGGGCAGCTCTATAATCTGGGTCAGGGGAAAACGGTTGGCGGTATACCCCTGAACAGTGACGCCCACATCCGCGATACCGTTGATCACGGCGTCATAGATCTTAGGCGCTTTGGCCAGCGTCTGGGAGGGGTACATTTCAACGTTAATACGCCCGTTGGACTCTTTTTCGACGGTATCAGCCCAGGCTTGCCAGTGTTTGGCGATGGCGGCTTGCGCCGGCCAGAAATGCGCAAAGCGCAGATTAACCTCTGCCGCCTGAGCCGCGGGGACAGAGCCTAGTAAACCAGCGGCGGTAACAACCAGAACAGATGCGATGCGTTTCATAAGACTTACCTTTTGTTGTTTTTGTTGTTCTTTCTGCCCCGTTTAATGAATCCGAACGGCAGCAGCGATCAGGAAATATAGATAGCTAAGACAATGGACAGCAGCTTGGTGTCGATGGAGTCGGTTCTGGACGTCATCACGATGGGCACCTGGGTACCCATAATCGCTGCGGCAATTCTTTTTTGCGCGTAGTAGGTCAAGGCTTTGTGCAGTGCATTGCCCACCTGCAGGTTGGGCATCAACAGAATATCGGCTCTGCCTGCGACCTCACCCCCGATATTTTTCTGCTCGGCGGCGCTGATGGATATGGCATTATCCAGAGCGAATGGACCGTCGATGATGGCATTTTTAATCTGCCCACGATCGGCCATTTTACTCAGAATCGCGGCGTCCACAGTATCCGGCATTGCCGGATTTACCGCTTCAAGCGCCGACAGCACAGCTACTCTGGGCTTTTCATAGCCCAGCTTTACCGCCAGCTCCACCGCGTTCTGGATGATCTGCTTTTTTTCATTCAGATCCGGGCTGATGTTCATCGCACAGTCGGTCAGCAGCTGCAGGCCGTGGCCATCCATCTTTTCACACAGGGTGACCTGACTGATCAGCCCTCCTTTTCTCAGGCCGTTGTTTTTGTCCAAAATCGCTTTCAAAAATGTGGAGGTATGCAGATCCCCCTTCATAATGACATCGGCTTTAGCGCTTTTAACTAACGTGACGGCCTCCTCGGCCGCTTCTCTGGGATCGGGTCGATCGGTTATCTCCAGGTTCCTGTAGTCGATATCCTGGCACTCCAGCAGGACGCGGATCTTCTCCTTGTCGCCCACCAGGATGAACTCTGCAATGCCGCGCTCAACGCAGTCCTTAACGAGCGTGATGATGCCTTCGTCTTCTGCCGCCGCGATGACGATCTTTTTGGGTTCATTTTTTTTAACGGCGACAAACAGGTCGTCTAGATTTTCGATCATTATTATTCTCCGTGAGCAGGGTTCTGATACTAGGAGGCCACAACAGCGCCGCCAGGTGGCTGTCGAATTAGCAGGCGGGTCGTTTTTTAACCGTACTCTTTAATCGTATTCGGCCAGCGCTTCTTCACCGCGGTAGTAACGCGTAACACCCTCAGCTAGGGCGTACATCTCGTTCTCCCCGGGGTTGAGGTGAATCGGGGCGATAAAGGCGATCTTCCGCGTCAGGCTGGCAACCAGGGTTTCGGAATAAGCCAGGCTGCCGGTAATGGCAATCGCATCGACCTGACCTTGCAGAACCGCAGCCGCCGCGCCGATCTCTTTCGCGGTCTGATAAGCCATCGCCTCAAACACCTCTGCAGCCTTGGCATCGCCTGCTGCGATGCGCTGCTCGATCTCGACCCCGCTGGTGGTTCCCAGGTAAGCCACTAAACCACCACCGCCGGTGAGCAGTTTGAGCATCTCTGATTCGCTGTAGTCGCCGCTGAAGCACATTTTCACCAGATCACCCGCGGGCAGCGTGCCGGCGCGCTCCGGCGAAAAAGCCCCATCACCATCCAAGGCATTGTTGACATCGATCACCCGCCCCTGCTGATGCGCGCCGACGGAGATTCCGCCCCCCAGGTGCACCACGATCATATTGAGCTCGGCGTAGGACGAGCCGAGCTTGGCTGCGATCTTGCGCGCCGTGGCCTTTTGATTCAGCGCATGATAACTGCTCAGCCGGGGTATTTGCGGGATGCCCGAATAGCGGGCCGAGGTACAGAGTTCGTCGGTCATCGGCGGGTCCAGAGTTAACACGGGAATCTTCAACTCCCGGCCCAGGTCGTAGCCGATCAGGCCGCCCACATTGGTAGGATGTTTGCCGTAAATGCCGCTCTTCATATCGACCAGCATGGTCTCGCAGATCTTGTAGATACCACCGGGCAGCGGTTTTATATTGCCCCCTCGGCAAGCGATCACATCGAGCTTATCCAGGGAGATACCCCGATCGACTAAGACCTTGAAAATAGCTGTTTTGCGAAATTCATACTGATCCCAGAGGGTATCGAATGGCTGCAGCTCTGCGGAACTATGCCGGACCGACTCGTTGATCAGCATCTCGCCGGACTGATAGACTCCGACTTTGGTCGAGGTCGACCCTGGATTGATAATTAAGATGGTCTGGTTGTCCGGCATAACTATTCTCTTTGCTGTTATTTTTATCGTGTGGCAGCACACTATCTGCTGAAGAAGCAGCTCTACTGCTTTCTAGTAGAAGTGGTCACCAATTGATTTAGACTACCGCTTACACGCACCTCTCTTAATGGACATAACCCCTAAAAAATTGTACTTATCGTTCACTCATACCTATAAAATGGCTTTCTGATCCTATTATTTGTACTTTTTTATTTTCAACCTTGCCGTTAGCGTGCTCAAGCAGACAGCCGTATTCTTGTAACCGCAGGCTAAATGAAGCTTATGGGGCAACATCTTCCCCTGCTATAATCGCCCGGATTGTTTTTCCTGGCTGGAGTCTGGACAGGAGTCAATCTGACCTTTAGCAGCCAGCGCCGGTTTATCCAGCCCTGCGGACAACGGGGTTAACGTTCCCATTTACAAAACTATTCGCGAAACAGACATGCACCAACAAACCCTTCAGACCTATTTACGAGAGCGCTATCGTTGGAACTTTTAAAGCTGGACTGCCTGGGGCAACCCCTGCACCTGGAGGCCTCTCCTGCCGGCTGGCAGGCGCTATTCTGGAACGGTCAGCAGGTCTCCCGAATCCAGACACGTGAGCGTGACCAAGAGCACGCATTTCAGCTGCAGACCGAGCAGCGTGTTATCCACTGCCGCTTCGAGGTCGAGCTGCAATGGCAGCCTTTCGTGCTCAATTATCGGCTCTATGCCGATGATGAGCTGCTAACCCAGGGCGCCCGTACGCCCAGAGATATCGAGCGCCAAGCCCCGGCGGCTCAGATTGCCGTCAAGACCAAACCCAACTGGATCGGCTTGGCGGCACTGGGCTTCAAGCTGCTAAAAAGCGCCAAAATGATCAAGGTGGTGCTGGCCGGTGCCAGTCTGGCGGCTTACTCCTGGCTGTTCTCGGTGCAGTTCGCGCTGGCGCTGATCGCCTGCCTGATGGTCCACGAATATGGTCATATTCGCGCCATGCGCTACTTCGGTATGCGTACCAAAGGAATCTACCTGATCCCCTTTGTCGGCGGCCTGGCCCTCAGTAACGAGCCCGTTAATAGCCGCTGGCAGACGGTGGTGATCGCAATGATGGGGCCCTGTTTTGGGCTGCTGCTGTCGCTGTGCTGCCTGCTGGCCTACTGGATCACGGGCGAGCAGTTCTTCGGCGGACTAGCGGCCTTCAATGCGCTGTTAAACCTGTTCAACCTGCTACCCATCCTGCCGCTGGATGGCGGCCATGTCCTTAAAAGCATCAGCTTTTCGATGAACAGCACGCTGGGTATCATTAGCTGCGCCATCGCCGCGGCCCTGGGGGTCTATATCAGTTATAGCGCGGGCCTGGCCCTGCTGGGATTCCTGCTGCTGATCGGCACACTGGAGATCCTGTTCGAATGGCGCAGCCGCCATCTGCAAGCACTGCTGCCGCTGGATCGTTATGGGCAACTGTTCTCAACGGCCTGGTATCTGCTGACGCTGCTCGGTCTGGGGGGCGTGATCTGGTACTTCGCCGGTACCGGCGATGCCATCCTCGGGTTGCCGCTTAAGATGCTGCAGAGCTAAGGAACCTGCGAATAAGTCCCCAAGCGTTTCTGCAAGTGGACTTGTTCGCAGGTTCCCTAACGGCGCGTCAACGCGAAAGGGTGACGACGTTAAATGATCCCTCCGCTGCCTTGGAGGGGTCCAACAACGAATTGAGCCAGCGTCCAGACATATTGTCGCGATCGGATCCAGATCTACTTTTAGCGGCAGAACCCGGACGACCCCGGCAAGCATATGCAACCGCGGACCGATCATGACGAATGCCGCCTCCC
>JBALTG010000160.1:0-9718 GCA_036964625.1 Motiliproteus sp. | reverse complement strand
CATGGGTCTTCGACCAATATTAACGCATCCTTGCGTCTTCCATTAACCCGGCGGGTTAATAACGAAAATCACATTCCAAGAAAAACAGAGAGAGACTCAAGCTGGAAGGCGTTGTAAGGTTCAGACACAAAGCGGCAGTCGGATGCCTGCACCATTGCAGCGCCGCAAGGTTATGACGATTCACGGAGAGCATCCCGGTCCTGATCTCGTGGTGACACAGCGACCCCGCCCCATCTGCGTCTAAATAATCATATAACACAGTCAAATATTATTGCTCCTTTATGGACTTAGCGGGCAACAGGATCTGGTCATACCAAAGAACAAGTCATAAAGCTGGTCTGATTGACCGAGCAGTCCGAAGGCACAACGTCAGGCCCGTTTCTCGTTAGCGGACACTGCATCGGGAAACCGGCAGTGGTAAGACTCGACCCTTTGCTGTTACTTGGGGTCAGCAAACTCAGCAATTTATCCGGCTTATCAGGATCGATAAAGCAGACACTGATTCTGCTGTCTTGAGCGCTTGGTAACGGCGTAGGGTGATCAAACACAGTGAAGGGTCATTCCATCTATGTACCTACCGAGTGTATAAAACAGGCGTTATCAGGCATGTATTGCTCTTATAAAAAAATGGCGCGTACATTGCTGAGTAGCAATGTACGCGTTTCCGGTTTAACGCCTCAGCAGCAGATTACGCTTAAGTTTCTGTAGGCGGACCTTCGACGCCATGTTCATAAACCTTGGCGGCCAAGGAAACGGACGAGGCGGATAGGGGCCAAAGGGATTGGGGGTATATCCACCCTTAATCTTAGAAAGATCCTTCATCTCCAGTTCGTGATTCAAGTCGTTGATTTTTAACTGAGTCATTTTAATCACCCTTTGGTGTTAGTTGGTTATGAGCTAGCGGGGCCAGAAGAGTCTGAACTTGGGGCAGTTGGTTGTGCTCCAACAAGGATGAAGCAATTGTTATGCCAGCGGTAATTCTGGGTCGCGATTTTATCTCAACCATTTGAATTAACTATTATTTATTAGAGGTGATGATTCTTTCAGGATTCTATGCTTAGGCAATGGTGTTGGGTTGAACAGGTCAAGCTCTAGTGAATAAGTTGCCTCTTGAGCAACAGCTGTTAATTAGCGCCTCCTGATTAATCACGTTTTAGAGCCTCAGGCCTCGATGTTTTTTATGCCCAGGCTAATGGAATGGTCGCGCCAAGCGGGAGGGCAGATGACCGTTTTGGGAGGGATTGGTTGGCTGAGGGGAGACCCTCGTTCCAGAGACCCCAGTGACAACCTCATGTCGGTAGCTGTCTGTGACCGGCACCAATCCTGGCTCCATTAAGCGTCCACTATGGGCGTAAGCTGCTTCTGTAGCGAGTCTCAGGAATGCCGAGTCGGGGTGTTTGGGTCTGTCCATTGTGGGGTACATTAACCCATAGGGTGTAAGGTCACGGGAATGCCTGCTGTACGGCCCTTTCCTGTCATTCCGCGCCACTCTCCACTGCAACAACTAATTCAGACAGTTTCGCGTGTGATGGCTCTCGCGGATAGCAGCAATCACACCCGCTGGTGCACCAAGCGCTATAGGGTCTAGTTCTGCATCTCCCAGGTTTGTATTTCAGACTTGTCATCGCTGGCCGTCCAGGTAGTGCCAAACTTGGTTTGATCGCCCTGGACCTGTTGTTGGTTGTCCTGCCGAATGAGCGTGATCCACATAAGGCCTGAACACTCGTTCTTGTAACAGTGGCATGGCGACGGGGGCTGATTCGGCGCGGGGTCTATCAGAGGCGGCGATATGGGTTCAAGCGGCTTATGCCAGTCGACGCATGGGCGCGAATGCCCAGAGGGGCTCCGTTTAGGGGGGCGAAACCTTATTGCTCCCCCCTAAAGGATACTTCAGACAGCCTGCTGACGTTTAATACAACACCACATCTGCAGGCCAGGTCTCACTTCACCGACGCAAAGTAGGCGGCTATATCTTTTATATCCTGCGCGGACAAACTAGTTGTCTGAGCCGTCATCATCGCAGCCTGACCTCCGGTTCGAGAGCCATCCTTAAACCCTGTCAGCGCCTGCTCAAGGTAGACCGCGTCCTGACCATTCAGTTTAGGATAGCCGGGCATGATCGGGGCCGCACCTTCAGCACCGTGACAAGCCATACAGGAAGCAGCCTTAGAGGCTCCCGCCTGAGCATCGCCCGCCATCGCCGAACCTACTTGAGCGCCCATGGCCACCCCAATCATTGCGGTTAACAGAACCTTCTTCATATAAAATCTCCCATGTAATCTTTCGATATCCCCTTAGAAATATCGTCCTTGCTACCTAAGGCCTAGCCACCTAAGTGCGCCAAGACTTGATCCGCAAGCTATGTGACAAACTTATGACCATTTGGTTCTAATGGTTATAGCTTTTTTTCTCCTTCGGCCACGATTAGTCTGGCGCAATTTTGTTCAATACCTGACCGAGCACTGCGTCTACCCTCGCAGGTCGCTATACTTTTTCCGGGAGCTGTACCTTGTCTGTATTTTTTTCGATGTTTATCTTTGCACTGATCGGGTCAATTTCGCCAGGGCCCGTTAACATCATTGCGACCGGAGCCGGGGCCAATTTTGGCTTTATCCGCGCGCTGCCGCATGTCTTAGGCGCGACGATCGCCTATACCCTGATCGTTTTTCTGGTCGGTATGGGCCTGAATGAGGTGCTGGCTGCTTACCCACAGATAACCGCGACGTTGCAGTATATTGGAGGCGCCTTCCTGCTGTATATGTCGTACCAGATCGCCACGGCCAAGCCGCTGGATGCTGACACCGCGATTGAAAAAAGCCCCCCTAGCTTATTACAGGGCGCACTGGCGCAGGGGCTGAACCCCAAGGCCTGGTTGGTTTCCATGTCGGGCGTCAGCCTGTTTGTGGTGGCTAATTCGCCCACCACACTGTATCTGTTGGCATTTTGTCTTATCTCTTTTGTGGTCTGCTTCATCGGGGTTGGCGCCTGGGCTGCAATCGGCCATTTGATTCGAAAAGTATTAGCCAACGAGCGCTATCAGGTGGGTTTTAATAGAGCGATGGGCTTGCTACTCAGCAGCACAGTGGTCAGTATCTTTATGAGCTAACAGTGAGTAATAGTTGTGGTTCAGAGTCATATTAAGATTAAGAGTCAGACGGTATTTTTCAAAAAAAGCGCGGCGCTACCCTTGGTTGAGATGCGCCGTGCAGATCGTTCCAACGCCTGCTATCACACTCATTCTCATGATGAATTTTCGTTTGGAATCATCGATGCGGGCGAAGCGGATTATCACAATCTGCGGCATAGAAACCGGGTCGGCGCTGGCACGACCGTCACCATCAACCCGGGAGATGCGCACTCCTGCAATCCTAAAGCAGGGAGCTGGTCCTACCGGATGCTGTTTGTTGATTGCTCCTGGGTGGGTCAGTTGCAGCAGGAGATGTTGAGCGTTCACGGGCTGGACTACCTACCCTTCCCGGCGTTATTTGAAACCGATCCTGATACCTACCGGGCGTTTGAGCGTTTGTTTGAAAGCCTGCTGATCGAGACCCAGCCGCTGGTTGCCGAAAGTCTGTTGATCCAGTTTTTTGAACGTCAATTTCTGAGGCGTTATTCAGTCGCCAAGGATGCAGTAAGCCCCGATCTTTATCGCGTCCAGCGGGTCAAAGAACTGATCATGGATCAGCTCGATAGCAATCTCTCGCTAGACCAATTCTCGCAGCATTGCGGCTTGAGTCGCTATCATCTGATTCGTAGCTTTAAGGCTAAGTTTGGCCAGTCGCCTCATGCCTTTCAGCTGGACCAGCGCATTAAAAAAGCCAAGACGCTGTTACAGCAGGGCAACAGCCTGGTGGATACGGCAGGTATGCTGGGTTTTTCGGATCAGAGCCATTTTCAGCGTAACTTCAAGAAGCGTACGGCGGTTACGCCGAAACAGTATCAGGGGTTCTTTATTTAACAGCTCGGTTCTGAGCGGGCAAGCCTTGTTTAGACGTTCTGAAGGTAGTCCCTCAAGGGAAAATCAGGGCTGTCGGGCAACCCCATTGGGGGGGGCCATTTAAGCGCCGCTGATTCCTGCCTTGCTGCAGCGACAAAATACCAAATGGGGCTACAAGCCCCATTCTTTGATATCACCAATAATGACCCATCGTGTTAGTTAACCCCATCCAATTTGGCGATTATCCCCGCATGTTTGAAGCTTTCGTTCAGACCACCCTCGCCCTGGTGCCAGGTCACAGCACCGTCACCATTGGCATCGGTACCCACCTGAATCTGCTGGGTCAGTTTTACCAACCTCTGCAACAGAGGTTGGGCTTGCTCTGCCGAGCTGGATTTTTCAATAGCGGCACATAAGCGCAAGGCCTCCTCGGCCCAGACCACGGCATTTCCGGCGGTGGTGGCAACATGCACGGTGTGCAATTTCAGAGCCTCGGAGGCATCTGCCTGCTTAGCAGCAGCCCCGATATGTTTGCTAACGCCTTTAGCCGCTTTAATCAGACCGTAGCCCAGGCCCGGGCCTTTAGCGATGGCGGAGGGGTCGAGAACATGCAATACATGGGCGGTGTGCATCTTCATCCACGCCAGGTCATCGGGTCGTTTGGCGGCGGCTTCTGCATGTCCCTGGGCGATCTTGGCCTCATTCAGCGCCGTCGTGACCAGCCCTTGCTGATCCGGTGTGTCATGCCACTGGGTCAAGACATGGCCCAGATGTGCATGGGAGGCGTTGCCCGGTGCGGCCGCCAGGGTCAACGGGCTGTGGATCAGTGCCATAGCCAGGACAATTGCGCTTAGTGATTTATGCATGGGGTAGATCCTCATCAAAAAAAGGTCATTAGTAAAAGGGTATCGACTCAGTGAGCCCGATCACACAGGATCGCTGTTGTGACATGCTCCGCTTCACTGCTGAGGCTGATTAAACCGCACAGATGTAACCAGACTTTGCCGCCACAGCCTGAGGTTGTCGCAAAGCGTGGCAAGCATCAGGTTTGGCATACTTTGATACAACTTTGCTTACCCAGCCTCAGTCGACGCAGGTATAGTCGCGGTGTTAACAGCGTATCGGCTTTTGGCCACAGCATCATTAGAGAGAGGCGATGAACACTGCAATCCACGTTCTGGTAGTCGATGATCATCGGGATATCCGCGATCTGCTCAGCAAATACCTGCGCCAGCATGGCCTGCGCGTGAGTACCGCCGCGGGCGGCCAGGAGATGAAACAGCTGCTGCGCACGGCGGCGGTCGATCTGGTGGTTCTCGATATCATGATGCCCGGCGAGGATGGTCTCAGCCTGTGCCGCCATCTTCGGGCCAGCTGCCAGACGCCGGTGATCCTGCTGACAGCCGTGACCGAAGAGACCGATCGCATCATCGGCCTGGAGATGGGTGCCGATGACTACCTCACCAAACCCTTTTCCCCCCGGGAACTACTGGCCCGGATCAAGGCGATCCTGAGGCGCGCCCAGAGCCTGCCAGCCCAGCGCCAACCGAGCAGCGCGGAAAAGATCGGCTTCGCGCACTGGGTGCTCGATCTGGCCCGGCGCGAACTCAGTTCCACTGACGGCGTGGGCGTGGCGTTAAGCAGTTCTGAATTCTTACTGCTAACGACCTTTATCAATCATCCGCAAATGGTCCTGAGCCGGGACCAGTTACTCGACCTCACCCGTGGCAGAGAAGCCGTGGCCCTGGATCGCAGCATCGACAACCAGGTCAGCCGCCTAAGACGCAAGATCGAACCGGATCCTGCCAACCCGACGCTGATCAAGACCGTCTGGGGGGGGGGATATATCTTTGCCAGCGATGTGACTCGAACTTGATGCGGATACTCCCCCGAAGCCTGATCGGGCGCATGGTCGCGCTGCTGCTACTGGCGTTGGTGGCGGTGCAACTGATTAACGTACTGATCTTCTTCAAAGAGCGGCGCGATGAGGTACGCGCCGCCCAGGTCAGCAACCTGATCGCCCGCAGTGCCTCGATCGTACGCCTGCTGAACAGCACGCCCGCCCCCCTGCATGGCGGCATACTGACAGCCATCACCACCCCGCGGATGCATTTCTGGCTCAGCACACAGAGTCCGCTGGACGCCTCTGCGGCGCTGCAGGAATCCGCGCGTACGGCCCCTCGCCTCAGCGAACTGGTCGCGCAAACTGAACAGGAACTACGCTTTGTCACCGACCAGGATCACCAGGCGGGAGGCAGCACCACGCCGCTACCGCCTCACGATCCAACCAATCCGCCGCTATCGGGACCGCCGATGGCGACCCTGTCGATCCAACTGCCGACTGGCAACTGGCTGAATGCGGTACAATCCGCGCTGGATCCGCTGCATGGCTGGGCCTGGACCCTGTTTATGTCGCTCTGTTTTATGGCCAGCGCGGTGCTCATCGTGGTGTTGCTGCTACGCCGTATTACCCAGCCGCTGGCACGCCTATCAGACCAGATCGACCGGTTCGGCCGGGGCGAGGCGGTTGACGCGCTGACAGAAACAGGGGCCGAGGATGTGCGCCGCTCGATTCGTGCGTTCAACCAGATGCGCGAACGGGTCAACCGTTTTGTCCAAGATCGCACCCGGATGCTGGCGGCCATCTCCCACGACCTGCGCACGCCGCTAACCTCACTGCGACTGCAGGCTGAATTTATCGACGATCCACAGATGCGCCAACGCATAATCGAATCGGTCAATGAGATGCAGCACATTGCGGAAGCTACACTCAGCTTCGCGAGTCAGGATGCAGAAAAAGAGCCGACCCGGATGATCGACCTGACGGCCCTGATCGACAGCCTGTGCCAGGATCTGGATGCGATGAATGAGGCGGCGCCACGGATCTTTTTTAGCGGTAGCGAACGCACCCCCTACGCCTGCCGCCCGGTAGCACTGAAACGCGCGGTGCGTAATCTGATCGAGAATGCGGTGAACTATGGCCTGTCCGCCCAAGTCAGGATAGACACCTCCGGCGAACAACTTTTGATTTATATCGAGGACCAAGGGCCTGGCATTCAGCCCGCCGACTTTGAACGTGTGTTTGAACCTTTTGAGCGGTTAGAGGAATCCAGAAATGCCGACACCGGAGGGATCGGACTCGGGCTGTCGATCGCCCGCTCCATCATCCACGCCCATGGCGGCGAGATTATTTTAACCAACCGCCCGGATGGTCTACGTGCAACCATCCACTTACCCAAACAGGTATCAGACAGTCGCCCCCTGCAACAGCCCCGCTGAGCGCTGACTCCGGTCACGTAAGCTGGACAGCCCCACGTCGAAGGTCGCATCCAACTACATAGCAGCCCCTCTGAACGCTGACTCCGGTCACGTAAACGGGACAGCCCCACGTCGAAGGTCGCATCCAGCTACATTAGCGGCGCTTCGGCCGCTGCTTGACGGGCTTGTCGCCCTTGGGCCGAGCCAGGCGAATCAGCTTGAAGCTGCCGTTATCGGCAAAGCTATCGACCTCGGCAAACAGCCCCTGCGCCTTGCGCTCGAGCGGGATAAACTGGTTGACCACAAACAGGGCCATACCCTCAAACGCCGTCAGCCGTGCCGCAGCCGCGACGAAACGTTCGGTCAGCTCACCCTCCAGCGCAAAGCCCTGATGAAACGGTGGATTGCACAGCACCAGATCGAAACGCTCGGTCTGGCTAGCGCCACAATCATCGCTGACAACACTGCCGCTAATCCCGAGCCGGTCAAAGTTTTGCTGGCAGGCCAGCAGCGCCGCCGCATTGTTATCGGTGGCGGTGATCGATGCGGCACCCAGTTGATGGGCCTTGGCGGAGAGATAGCCGTAACCGCAGCCCAGATCCAAAACCCGCGGTTGCGGAGTACTCAGGCGTGGCCAAAGCGCGCTAAAATGCTCGGCCAAAAAGGCGCTGCCCTGATCCAGCTTATCCCAGCCGAACAGGCCCGGCTTACTGATAAAATCCTCGGCAATCGGCCGCAACAGCGGATAGTCCCGATCGTCTAAGCGCAAGTTAAGATCGACATTATCAGCGTCGCTGCGGGTCAGTACAGCGGCAAAGTCACCCTTGCCAAGCTTATCCAGCTCGCCCTGGCCGAACAACTTGCGTGCCTTATCATAATAGGTCTTGGTGCCCTCCTGCTTGGCACCTAACAGCCGCAACTGACCACCGGGTTTAAGCACCCGCCAGGCCTGATTAATCACATGGTGCACCACCGCTTTTTCTTTGGAGACGCGGTAGTAGACCCGATCCAGACTGGCATCAGCCCAGGGGCTGAAATCGAAATCACTGAAGCGGACCGTCCACCCCAGCGACTCGCCCCGCTGCAACAGATCACAACGATTGGTGAGCAGGGCGATGCCCGCCTGCGGCGCTATCTGACTCAACGCGGGAAGATTCTCATCCACCACCCAGAGCGCTGCGAGCGCCGCTGGATGTTGGCTCAGCTGCTGCTGTAAAGACTGTTCGATCAGATCCATGCTGTTCTCGGGTTAGGGTAGATATAAGGAGGCGCGGCTGGCGTGGGTTAAAACTGGGCGATCTCTGCCGCGCTCAGCGGTCGAAACTGACCGGGTTCTAGATCGGCATCCAGTAGCAGCGCGCCGATCTGCTCGCGATGCAAGTGCACCACCCGATTACCGAGCGCGGCGAACATCCGCTTGACCTGATGGTAACGCCCCTCAGTCACCAGAATCTGCATCCGGGTCGGCGAATCGACAATCAATTCCGCTGGCAGGGTCGGCTTAGTCTCACCCCGGAGCATGATCCCCTGAGCAAACTGTTCTCTGGCAGCCTCGCACGCGTCGACAGACAGCGGGTCGGCCAACTCGACCCGATAGCGTTTGCTGCACAGCCGCTTGGGCGAGGTCACCCGGTGGCTCCACTGGCCATCATCGGTCAGCAACACCAGCCCGGTGGCATCCCGGTCCAGCCGCCCGGCCGGATGCACGCCAGCACGCAACGCGTCGGGCAGCAGGTCGATCAGGGTCTGATGCTCGGCATCTTCGGTGGCACTGACGGCCCCCGCGGGCTTATTCAGCATCAGGTAGACCGGTGCCCGCAGGCTGACCGGGTTGTCCGACAGCAGCACTAACTGATCGGTACTGACTTTGAAGGCGAGATCGCTGATCCGCTGGCCATCGACCTGAACCGCACCGCGTTGAATCAACGGCCGCACCCGGGCGCGACTAAGACCGCTGGCCAGCGCCAAAAAACGATCCAGACGCATCGTCTGGGCAACGCCAGGCGCCAATTTGTTTACTTTAGCCATGCTCAAAAAGACTCTGTTCGATAATGGCCGCCATCATAGCAGGCTGATGTCCGGGGTCCAGAGCTTATCCAGGGTCGTACTTTATCGAAGGTCTTATGCTTATCCGGAGTCCTATGCGTATCCAGAGTCCTAAGCTTATCCAGGGTATGAGTTACGGCCCTCACTAAAGTACTCGCGGGTACCATGCGCGCTGGTCGCCTGGCTGATCCGCTGCAGCGCCGAGCTGTAAGCCGCACTGCGCAGCGACAGGGACTCCGCTTCAGCCAGCAGCCACACCCGGTCGAACGCCTGCTGCATATACTGCTCCAGACGTTCGCGCACCTGCTCCAGATCCCAGGGAAAGCCACTACGGTTCTGCACCCACTCGAAATAACTGACCGTGACACCGCCCGCGTTGGCAAGGACATCGGGGACGATGGTCAGGCCGCGCGCATCCAGTAGCGCCTCGGCAGCGGTCTCGATCGGGCCGTTAGCTACCTCGACAATCGTCCTGGC
>JBALTG010000159.1:0-9778 GCA_036964625.1 Motiliproteus sp. | reverse complement strand
TCGCCTCGGATGATCGAAAAATCTGCCTCAAATCGTATTTCCCTCGCTACGATCGGCCAAGCCCGACAGGCTCCTAGTAACCCGCACGTTAACCCCTGACCCGCCTGACACTCACAAACCTCACCCAGAAGTAATTTTTGTGCATTTAATAACCAATCAGACTCGACATTTACACGTCAACTCTTTAAAGTGCGCCCTTTTGTGTAGACCCCTATTGGGCTCTACGGCCCCATGCCTCTATCTGCTCACTCCCAGGAATACCTCTTTGATATCCACCGCGAACATCACCATGCAATTTGGCGCAGAGCCTTTGTTTGAAAACATTTCAGCGAAATTCGGTAACGGTAACCGCTATGGCCTGATCGGCGCCAATGGTTGCGGCAAATCGACCTTTATGAAAATCCTCAGCGGCGAGCTCGCACCTACTGCGGGCAACATCTCCATCACCCAGGGGCAGACCGTCGGTACCTTAAGCCAGGACCAGTTTGCCTTCGAGGAATACAGCGTCATCGATACGGTCATTATGGGCGATGCCGCGTTATGGAAGGTCAAGCAAGCGCGGGACCGGATCTACGCCATGCCGCAGATGAGCGAAGCGGACGGAATGGAAGTCGCACACCTTGAAACCGAGTTCGCGGAGATGGATGGTTACAGTGCCGAAAGCCGTGCCGGCGATATCTTGCTGGAAGCGGGTATCTCAGAACATTACCATTTTGGCTCGATGCAGCAGGTCGCACCGGGGTGGAAGGTTCGAGTATTGCTAGCCCAGGCACTGTTCGCCAATCCAGATATTCTACTGCTGGATGAGCCCACCAACAACCTCGATATCCACACCATCAGCTGGCTGGGAACGGTGCTTAATCAGCGTAAATGCACCATGATCATCATCTCTCACGACCGTCACTTCCTCAATTCTGTCTGCACCCACATGGCCGATATCGACTATGGTGAGTTGCGCATCTACCCCGGTAATTACGAAGCCTTCACGGCAGCGTCCTCGCTGATCCAGGAGCAGCTACTTGGCGAAAACGCCAAGAAGAGCGCCGAAATTGATGAGCTGCAGGCCTTTGTTAACCGCTTTGGGGCCAATGCATCGAAAGCCAAACAAGCCAGTTCGCGCGCCAAAAAGATGGACAAGATAAAACTCGACGAGGTGAAATCATCGAGCCGCATGAGCCCCTCGATCAGCTTCAAACAACATAAAAAGCTCCATCGCCAAGCCTTGGTACTGGAGGATCTAGGCCACGGTTACGACGGCAAAGCCCTCTTCAGCGGAGCTAACTTAATCCTCGAGGCCGGTGCTAAGCTGGCCGTAATTGGTGCCAACGGCGCCGGTAAGACCACCTTCCTGCGCTGCCTGATGGATGAACTCCAGGCCACTACCGGCGTGGTTAAATGGTCCGAAAATGCCACCACCGGTTACTGCCCGCAAGACAGTAGCGCTGACTTTGACAGTGACCTGAATCTGTTTGACTGGATGTCCCAGTGGCGTTCACCCAAACACGATGACCTGATGATACGGGCACTGCTTGGCCGTTTGCTGTTTACCGCCGACGACTTGATCAAGCAGGCCCGGGTCTGTTCCGGGGGCGAGAAGAACCGGTTGTTATTTGGCAAGCTGATGCTGCTCGACATCAACGTGCTAATCATGGATGAGCCAACCAACCACCTGGATATGGAAGCGATCGAAGCCCTAAACAATGCCCTTAAGGCGTGGGACGGAACCCTGATCTTCGTCAGTCACGACCGTGCGTTTGTGTCCTCGCTGGCGACCCGTGTGGTCGAGATTAAAGAGCATCAGGTGGTAGATTTCCAAGGCCGCTACAATGAGTACCTGGCGAGCCAGGCAGAAGCGCTTAGAGTCGCCTAAGCAGCCATCTGCGCACAACCACCCAGCAGACAGGCCTTAACCGACCTGCCTGCTGTCATGGCTACGACCGGGTGATCCGCCGTCTCAATCCTAGGAGCCTGTCGGACTTAACACTGATCTACTGCGGAAAACCCGAATTTGGTCATATTTTCACGATCACCCTCGTTAAATAGCTCGCTATTCGCCTCGGATGATCGAAAAATCTGCCTCAAATCGTATTTCCCTCGCTACGATCGGCCAAGCCCGACAGGCTCCTAGACACCCGGTTAACTTTTTGATTTCTTGATCACTTACGCCGTACATCGACACATCCGCGTGTTCACGTAAAGCGTCTGGCAGAAGTCTGGCGCACAGGCTACAGCAGGGCTTTGACCCGCTGTTGGCTATTACCCTGATGCAATCAGATGGGTTGATTGGTCTGCTCCGCAACGGTAAGCGGATGATACCAAGATGACCTGGCATCCCTCTACAATCCTCCTCAACACCGGCGCTATCAGCGCGGCCCTGACGCTTGAATACGCGCCACCCGGAATTCTTGCTGATCTGCCGGGACGCGATTAGCAGTCATGTCAGGTGATAGGTGATAGGTGATAGCTGTCAGCAGCGAGGCGCCGTGCCAAACAAACAAACAAAAAAAAACCTGACGAGCCAGAGACTCATCAGGTTTTTTAAATTGGTCGGAATGATAGGATTCGAACCTACGACCCCTTCACCCCCAGCGAAGTGCGCTACCGAGCTGCGCTACATTCCGATTTTTTGAAAAGCTTAATGGTCGGAATGAGAGGATTCGAACCTCCGACCCCTTCACCCCCAGCGAAGTGCGCTACCGAGCTGCGCTACATTCCGACATCTAAGCAATTCTTACTGCCTCTCGACAGCGAGGCGAATACTACCGTATCGACACGGGTAGGGGAAGCTCACTTAACGTTTTTTTCGCCTTAGCCTGATTTCAGTTGAACCAGGATAGATTCGAGCTCGCTGATTGTTTGCCGGATAAGCTGCTGAGAGCGCTGATTGTCGCCCTCAGCCTGATCGCCCTGCAACCACTGTCTCGCGCCTGCGATGGTAAATCCCTGCTCATACAGCAAGTCGCACAGCTGACGCACCAGCAAAACATCCTGACGCTGGTAGTAACGCCGATTACCACGCCGTTTGACCGGCTGCAGCTGCTCAAACTCCTGCTCCCAGTAACGCAGCACGTGAGGTTTAACCCCGCACAGGGTAGCTACCTCACCGATGCTAAAGTAGCGTTTGTCAGGTATAACAGGCAGAGGCTCACTCGTCTGCGGGAGCGACATAGGCCTCCACTTTCTCCTTGAATTTCTGTCCAGGTCTGAAGGTCACCACCCGCCGTGCAGAGATCGGCACCTCTTCGCCGGTCTTGGGGTTTCGCCCCGGCCGTTCGCGCTTATCGCGCAGGTCAAAATTTCCGAACCCGGACAACTTAACCTGCTCATTTTCCGACAGACGGCTCTTGATCTCGTCAAAAAAGGACTCGACCATATCCTTGGCTTCACGCTTATTGAGCCCGATCTCATCGAACAAGCGCTCGGCCATCTCGGCTTTTGTCAAAGACCCCATAGTGATACTCCTATCTGGTTACATGGCAACCGCATTAAGCCCTCAGCGTCGCGCCCAACTGCTGTTGCGCAGCATTAACGACCGCATCAAAGAACGGCTTAACCTCTTCATCGTTAAGCGTGTGCGATGGATGCTGCCAGGTCAAGCTGAGTGCCAAACTTTTTTTACCGATTTCAACACCTTCGCCATCATAAACATCAAAAAGCGTGGCTTTCTTAAGCCATTCACCGGCCTGCGTACGCGCCAGCGCCAACACTTCGGCGACCACAACGTGCTGATCGACCACCAACGCCATGTCGCGACTGGTTTCTGGAAACTTGGACAGTTCTGCAAACGCTGGCAGGTTATCCTGCACCACCGCTGCCAACTCCAGCTCAAACAGGAACACGGGACCACTAAGCCCAAGCGTCTTACACAGATTAGGATGCAGCGATCCCAGATAGCCTACCAACTTACCGTCGCGTTTGATCTGTGCGCACTGACCGGGATGCAAGGCCGGATGCTGAGCCGACTCGAAAACGAAGGCATCGGGCTGACCATTCACCGTCAGCAACGCCTCGACATCCGCTTTGACGTCAAAGAAATCCACCGAACGGCTGACACTGCTCCAACCCTGCGGCTGACAGCTGCCGTAGACCGCGCCCGCTACAACAGTGTCCTGCACCAGTCCCGCAGCGGCAGGCACGAAGCGCTGACCGGTCTCGAACAACCAGATCCGATCCTGCTGCCGGTGCTGGTTATGCTGCATCGCCTTGATCAACCCGGGCCACAGCGTGGTGCGCATCACCGCCATATCGGCAGAGATCGGATTGGCGAGCGCAACCGGGGTATTTACGGAATCAAACTTGGCCAGCAGTGCAGGCTCAACAAAACTGTAGGTGATCGCTTCCTGATAACCACGCGCGACCAATAACCGCCGCAGATCGGGCAAACCCTTGGTCGTTTCAGGCTGAGGGGTGAGCTTCAACGTGGCCAGATTGGTACGCACCGGCATCCGGTTATAGCCGTAGATACGCGCCAACTCTTCCAGCAGATCCTCTTCAATCGAGACATCGAAGCGATACGAGGGCACAGCAACGTCCCAGTTACCCTGCGCATTCATCACCACATCCATCCCCAGACGGGTCAGGATCTCTTCAACCTCACTCGCTGCAATATCCAGTGACAGCAATTTTTTGATCCGCGCCGGACGCAACAACACCGACCGCGCCTTTGGCAAGTACGACTCTGCGACCACTTCGGTGACCGGTCCCGCCTGACCACCGACGATATCGAGCAGCAACCGGGTCGCGCGCTCGGTCGCTTTGACCTGTAGCTCCGAATCGACACCACGCTCAAACCGGTGTGAGGACTCGGTATGCAATCCGTACGATCGGGCGCGCCCAACTATGCTAAGAGGGTTGAAAAACGCACTCTCAAGGAAAATATCACGGGTCTGGTCTGCAACCCCGGAACCTTCGCCGCCCATGATTCCGGCCATCGCCAACGGCCCCTGATGATCGCCAATCAGCAGCGTATCGGGGTTTAGCTTGCACACCTGTGCATCAAGCAGAGTAATGGACTCACCGGCATCGGCCATCCGCACCCGGATGCCACCGTTGAGTGTCGCCAGGTCGAAGGCATGCATCGGCTGCCCCAGTTCCAGCATCACGTAGTTGGTCACATCGACCACCGCATCGATACTGCGGATACCGCCACGCCGCAACCGCTCGACCATCCACACCGGCGTTGCAGCGCTAATATCGATGCCACGGATAACCCGACCGACATAGCGCGGACAGCCTTCGCCCGCCTCGATCTCTATGGGAAAACGGTCCTCGATAACGGCCTCAACGGCTTCGATCGCCACCTCAGTAACCGCGACCTTATTCAGCACACCCACTTCCCGGGCCAGACCCGCAAGACTCAGGCAGTCACCCCGATTAGGAGTCAGATCGACCTCGATAACCTGATCATCGAGACCGAAAAACTGACGCACATCCAGCCCAACCGTCGCCGCAGCGGGCAGCTCCATGATGCCATCATGGTCTTCGTTGATGCCCAGCTCCTGACCGGAGCAGAGCATACCCAGCGACTCAACCTGACGCAGCTTGGCTTTTTTAATTTTGAAATCCCCGGGCAGCACCGCACCCACTCGGGCAAAGGCAACCCGCAAACCGGCGCGGGCATTGGGTGCGCCGCAGACCACCTGAAAGGTTTCAGCACCGTCACTGACCAGGCAAACCCTGAGCTTATCCGCATCGGGATGTCGCTCGGCAGTCAAAATCTCGCCGACCACGACGCCACTAAAATCGGCCGCAGCCGGTTCTACGCCATCCACTTCCAGGCCAGCCATGGTGATCTGGGCTACCAGTTGATCGGTATCGATGGCGGGATTAACCCATTCCCGCAGCCACTGTTCGCTGAATTTCATCTCTTGTTTCCGTTAATGCTGTTACCTGAACCGGGCTGCAGATGACACTGAGCAAGCCCGGACCTCACCTGACCCCAGGAGGCTGACCGAGAACAGACCGACCTACTGCAAAATTCGCATTCTCTTAAGATAGAGAAGGGCCAGATTTCCCGCTCATTTTTGTCAAATAGAACCACTATTCTTCGCAAATGACCGAGTAATCTGACTCAAAATGCGCCTCTTTCGCTACGATCGCTGTTCTCGGCCAACCTCCTAGAGCCTTATTTGAACTGCTGCAGGAAGCGCAGATCGTTCTCAAAGAATAAGCGCAGATCGTTAACCCCATAGCGCAACATCGCCAGACGCTCGACGCCCATGCCGAAGGCAAAACCGCTGTATGTCTCGGTGTCCACCTTGCACGACTCAAACACCTTCGGGTGAACCATGCCGCAGCCCATCACCTCTAGCCAACCGGTATGACTGCAGACCCTGCAGCCCTTGCCCTGACACATCACACAGGCGATATCGACCTCGGCAGACGGCTCGGTAAAGGGGAAATAGGAGGGCCGGAAGCGTACTGACAACGCCTCTTGCTCGAAAAACTCGCGCAAAAACTCCTCGACCGTGCCCTTAAGATCGGCAAAGCTGACATCGGTATCGACCAGCAAGCCCTCGACCTGATGAAACATCGGGGTATGTGTGAGGTCGGAATCACAGCGATAAACACGGCCCGGGCAGATAACCCGAATCGGCGGTTGCTGCTGCTCCATCGTGCGTATCTGAACCGGTGAAGTATGCGTACGCAGCAACGTATGGGCGTCAAAATAAAACGTGTCATGCATCGCCCGCGCCGGGTGATGGGCGGGAATATTCAGCGCCTCGAAGTTATGGAAATCATCTTCGATCTCGGGCCCCTCTTTGACCGCATAACCGACGCCACTGAAGAAACGCTCGATCCGTTCCAGGGTCCGGGTCACCGGATGCAGCCCGCCGCTTTGCTGACCGCGCCCCGGCAGGGTCACATCGATGGTCTCGGCAGCCAACTTGGCATTAAGCTCTGCTACCGCAAAGCCATCTTTGCGCGCATTCAGATGCTCAAGAAACTGCTCCATCACTTCATTGATCAAAGCACCCGCTTTAGGCCGCTCTTCGGCGGACAGCTTTCCCAACCCTTTGCGAAGCAGGGACAGCTCACCCTTTTTACCCAGGTACTGCACCTGCACCTGACCCAGCGTAGCTGCATCGGTGGCGTTGTCTACGGCCTCTTTACCCTGGGCCAACAGGCGGTCTAGGTTTTCCATCTTCGGTTCCGACTTACCCTGGGGCGGCGCTACACCACCCTAAACATCAACAACAAGCCACCACCAGCAACGGCACGGCTCATTGTTAGAAATTGTCTGTTTTATATACAAACTGTATGAATAAAACGTAAAAACAAAACTGTATAAACAAAAACAGGGGAAGAGTTCGCACCCTTCCCCTGTTCAAAGAGCGACACCAATCGGCACCACTCTGCGATCAAGTGTCAATCGCGTTGATTAGGCCAGGGCACCCTTGGCTTGCTCAACGATTGCACTAAATACCGCTTTCTCGTGCACAGCCAGATCAGCCAAAACCTTACGATCGATTTCGATCGAAGCTTTCTTCAGACCCGCAATAAAGCGGCTGTAAGACATGCCGTTGATACGGGCAGCAGCATTGATACGAACGATCCACAGAGCACGGAACTGACGCTTACGCTGACGACGGTCGCGGTAAGCATACTGACCGGCCTTAATGACCGCTTGCTTGGCTACACGGAATACCCGGCTACGAGCTCCGTAGTAACCTTTGGCCAGTTTAAGCATTTTCTTGTGACGACGATGAGCGACAACACCACGTTTTACGCGAGGCATAATAGTATCCTTTTAACTAACTAATCAAAAACCGGATCAATACTGGCGCAACATGCGCTTAACCAGAGCAACATCAGAAGCGTGAACCGCTGAAGTGCCGCGCAGCTGACGCTTACGCTTAGTGGTTTTCTTGGTCAGGATATGACTCGTGTTAGCGGACTTACGCTTAAAGCCGTTAGCGGTTTTCATAAAGCGCTTTGCAGCACCGCTGTGGGTTTTCATTTTAGACATAACAAACTCACTCCACGCATTCGTTGGTTTCTATATAACCCCTTTCCTTCTACCGCTCCGATCTTAACGATCAAAACAGCAAAAGCCCGTAGCTCTGTTGCTGAAACTGCTAATTAAAAACAGCTCATACCAACAGCACGACGGACCTTAAACGAAGACGGGTTACTTCTTCTTTTTGGGCGCTATCACCATGATCATCTGACGACCTTCCATCTTCGGATGCTGTTCAACGGTACCCAGTTCGACCAGGTCAGCTTCGACCCGCTTCAACAACTGCATACCCAACTCCTGGTGGGCCATCTCACGACCACGGAAACGCAAAGACACTTTGGCCTTATCGCCCGCTTCAAGGAAACGTACCAGGTTGCGCAGCTTTACCTGATAATCCCCTTCTTCAGTTCCTGGACGGAACTTCATCTCTTTGATTTGAGTCTGCTTCTGCTTCTTTTTCTGGACAGCTTTCTGCTTCTTCGCTTCAAAAATATGTTTGCCGTAGTCCATTAACTTACAGACTACCGGCTCGGCATCGGGCGCGATCAACACCAGATCCATCGATGCATCCTGTGCCGCGCGGAGCGCATCCTCAAGGGTAACAATACCCAACTGCTCACTCTCGGCGCCTACTAGGCGAACTTCATTAGCCTCAATCGCTTCATTGATGATGGCCTTTTTGCTCGCGCCCTTGCTATTTTTTTTAATCGGTTAACTCTCCTGTTCGACCTGACCCTTACGTGCAATGTCTTGCGCCAAAAAATCGATAAAGGCAGCAATAGACATGGAACCGAGATCTTCACCGGTTCTAAGCCGTACGGTCACAGTCTTGGATTCAACTTCCTTATCGCCTATGACAAGCTGGTAAGGAACCTTTTGAATTGTATGCTCGCGGATTTTAAAGCCGATCTTCTCGTTTCTCAAGTCCGCACGGACTCTAAATCCACGATCTTTCATGGTTTGTTCGATTTCACGGCAAAATTCGGCCTGATTATCGGTAATATTGAGAATCACCGCCTGCAAGGGTGACAACCAGACCGGCATCGCCCCGGCATAGTTTTCGATCAGGATGCCGATAAAACGCTCAAACGAGCCCAAAATCGCCCGATGCAGCATCACCGGCGTTTCCCGCTCACCTGCCTCGTTAACAAACTGTGCATCCAGCCGCCCCGGCATCGAGAAATCGACCTGAATGGTGCCGCACTGCCACACCCGCCCCAGACAATCCTTGAGTGAAAACTCGATTTTCGGTCCGTAGAAAGCGCCTTCACCGGGCAGGGTATCCCAGTCTAAACCGGCCGTATCCAGCGCATCACCCAACGCCTTCTCCGCTTTGTCCCAGCTTTCATCCGAACCCACCCGCTGATCGGGGCGGGTAGATAGCTTATAGATCACGTCGGTGAAGCCGAAATCATTATAGACCTCGTGCAGGAAATCGATGAAACGCGCCACCTCGTCCTGAATGGTCTTTTCTGCACAGAAGATGTGCGCATCGTCCTGCACGAAACCACGTACCCGCATGATGCCATGCAGCGCCCCGGAGGGCTCATTACGGTGACAGCAACCAAACTCAGCCAAACGCAGCGGTAGATCCCGGTAGGAACGCAAGCCCTGGTTAAACACCTGCACGTGACAGGGGCAGTTCATCGGTTTGATGGCAAAATCGCGGCTTTCAGAGTGGGTGGTAAACATCTGTTCGGAGAACTTGTCCCAGTGACCGGATTTTTCCCACAGCGTACGCTCTACCAGCTGCGGGGTTCTGATCTCTTGATAGCCATGCCGAACCTGCTTGGCGCGCATATAGCTCTCGATCTGCTG
>JBALTG010000158.1:0-9823 GCA_036964625.1 Motiliproteus sp. | reverse complement strand
GGTTGCAGTCTTACCAATTGACTGTTTTTAAATAAGAAATTTATTAATGAGCAGAGGGTGTCATCGGTCGCTATCTGAGCTGAGCTGTAGTTACTAGCCCCGCGGTCATGACTTTGAGTCCGCGCCTATGGGCCATGGTCATGATGCTCTGGCTATGATCAGCAGCAGCGCTTTTTTCGGTGAGACCGGTGACACGGAGTCATAGATGACTCCGTGCCACGTTTAATTCAGTGTCCTCTCACCTTGGGTCTACCGGTCGTGTCGGTGTCCTGTACCTGTGCGCGCGGGACTGTGCAAACACGCCCTAGTCCGCCCCCCGTCAGACCCGGTCGCGGCGTTTGACCGTTTTCGGATCGACGATCACCGGGGTGTAGATCTCTACCCGATCGCCGGCTTGTAACGGCTGATCGAGTTTCGCCAGCTTGCCGAAGATGCCGGTTTTATGGGTCTCAAGATCGATGCCGGGAAAGCGCTCAAGGATGCCGGAGTGGGTAATTGCCTCGCCCAGGGTGCTGCCCTCGGCGATATCCAGATCCAGCCATTGAGGCGTGGTCGAATCGGCGTAAACCAGACTGATGTTCATCATGACTCTCCGGGTTGCAGGGTTGATTCGGAGGGGGTTGAGGCTGCGGTGGTCCGGCGCAAGCCTTTCAGCAAGCCCTGTTCGATACTCCGGTCCAGCAGACGTTTACCCACCAGCAGAAACCCCAGCGCAATAAATCCGCCGGGAGGCAGCAGCATCAGTACGATCCCCTGGTAGTCATCGAACAGGGTCATCTCCAGTCCGGTGAGTCCAGGGCCGAGCAGCAGGCTGGCGTTGGCGAACAGGGTGCCGCTGCCGAGAATCTCCCGTGTCGCACCCAGCAGCACCAGTGCCAGGGTGAAGCCGATCCCCATCATCAAGCCGTCCAGCAACGATGGCAGCAGCGGTTGGCGTGACGCAAAGGCTTCGGCGCGGCCGAGAATGACACAGTTGGTCACGATCAGCGGGATAAAGAGTCCGAGTATCTTATGCAGGTCATGCAGCCAGGCGTTCATCAGCATATCCACCAGGGTCACTAAGGTGGCGATCAGCAGCACGAAAATTGGAATCCGTACCTCAGCCCGAAGCAGCGAGCGACTCATCGAGATCAGCAGATTGGATGCGGTCAGCACGGCGGTGGTTGCCAGCCCCATCCCCAGACCATTAGTGGCGGTGGTGGTGACTGCCAGTAACGGACAGAGCGCCAGCAACTGGGCGAAGACGACATTGTTATGCCACAGGCCGTCTTTAACGATCTGACTATAGGAACTCATGTCGATTCTCCAGCGGCTGCGGTCGCCGTCACGGTTGAGGTGCGCGGGGCCAATAGGGCGGCGCGATGCTGTTGATAGAACTGCAGCCCCCGTCTGACCGCGTTGATCACGGCGCGTGGGGTGACGGTGGCGCCGGTGAATTGGTCGAACTGACCGCCATCTTTTTTAACCGCCCAGCTTTTGGCGCTTAGATTGACCAGCGAGTGGCCCTCAAAGCTCAGTATCCAGTCGGACTTGGTCGTTTCTATCTTGTCACCCAGCCCCGGGGTTTCAGTATGAGACAGAACCCGAACACCGAGGATCGCACCTGCGGCATCGACCCCCAGCAGCAGCCGAATCGGACCACCATAGCCGTCGTTGGCGCTGACGCTGAAGGCCACGGCGGTGATGCTGAGCTGGTTTTCGGCCCGATAGATGCGCACCAAGTCACCCTCTGGCCTCATGAGGTCAAGTGGTGCCAGGAGCAGATCGTTATCGCGCAATGCTGCGGGCAGCACCTGGCTGAGGGACGCATTCAGATCTTCGGCCTGACGTTCGATGATGGCGTCTTTAGTGGCCAGGTGGCCAACCGCCAATAATGAGGTCGAGAGTAAGACCGCAACGCCCAGTAATAGGCCGGGATAACCCAGCGCAGTCAGCCTTTTCGGGCTTTTGGGCGGATCTGTCTGGTCAATCACCGGGGTGTTAGAAACACTGTTCATGAGCGCTCTCCGGAGGGTCGCTGAAGCTCGGTTTGTACGGGCATCGGTAACGGCTGGCCGCGACGATTACGGCCGTATTGGCGCGGTTTGACATAGTGATCGAACAGCGGAGTGATGCCGTTCATCAATAACACCGCAAAGGCGACGCCTTCGGGGTATCCGCCCCAGGTACGGATAACAAAGACCAGCAGACCACAGCCGCAGCCGAACAGGACCTGGCCGCGGATGGTGGCGGGTGAGGTCACCGGATCGGTGAGGATGAAGAAAGCACCCAGCATCAGGGCTCCGGAGCTGAGGTGATAGAGCGGGCTGGCATAAAGTTCGGGGTCGAGCAGGTGGAATATGCCCGACAGCAGGCCGACACTGGCCAGCAGGCTTAGCGGTAGCTGCCAGTTGATGATCCCCTGCTTGATCAGGTACAGGCCACCGACGAGAATCAGCAGAGCGGAGGTTTCGCCCAGGCTACCCGCGCTCAAGCCGATGCCGTTAAGCCATAGATCGTAGTGGCTGGCGAGGATCTCGCTCAGAGGCAAGGCTTGTCCCAGATCGGTTTTGACCTGCCCCAGCAACGTGGCGCTACTCAGGCCATCGGGGATTGACTGGCCCTGAAAGGTGATCGCCAGTGCGTCCCAGAATCCCGGTGAGGCGGCCGAGAACAGCGGTGCCGGGCTGACCCAGCTGGTCATCTGCAGCGGGAAGGAGAGCAGCAGTGCCACCCGCGCCAGCATCGCCGGATTGAAGGGGTTTTGTCCCAGGCCGCCGTAAACCTGTTTGCCCACAATGATGGCAAAGCCTGTACCACCGACCGCGATCCACCAGGGGGCCCAGGGTGGCAGGGTCAACGCCAGCAGCAATCCGGTGAGCAGGGCGGAGCCATCTAATAACACCAGACTAAGCCGTTTTTTTACCAGCCAGACGCAGAGTGCCTCGAAAAAAATGGCACTGAACAGGCACAGCAATACGGTATTGAGGGCGGGCAGTCCAAACAGGTAGATACCGAACAGCGTGGCGGGCAGTAACGCCAGCAGTACGCTGCCCATCAGCGAGGGGACTTTGCCGGGGTTGCGGACATGGGGGCCCGCTTGAGGATTTAATCTGATCACAGGGTGTCCTCGGATTGTGGTTGTGGTTGTGGTTGTGGTTGCTGTGGCTGCTGTTGTACGGGGATTAGGTTGTCGCTGGTTGATTTGGCCGCCTTGGCATCCTTGGCCGCTTGGCGTTGTGCCTTCAGCGCGGCCCGCTGTTCAGCCTCCTGCTGCAGGCGCAGGGTTCGGGCCTGTGCCCACTGACGGGTCTTGTCGGTTTTTACCTTGGTCGTTCTGCGATCTTGCAGCTCGCCCTTGGCGTAGTTGAAATACTGCACCAACGGGATTTTTGAGGGACAGACGTAGGAGCAGCAGCCGCAACCGATGCAATCCTGAACCCCGAGCTGTTCGGCACCGGTGACATCATCGACCCGCATTCTGGCACCCAGCTGCAGCGGCATCAGTCCTACCGGGCAGGCGCTGACACAGCGGCCACAACGGATACAGGGGCGCTCGGGACCATCATCGATCTCGTGTTGGGTCAGGGCCAGAATGCCGCTGCTGCCTTTAACGATAGGCACCTGCTGATGCGGCATGACCTGGCCCATCATCGGTCCGCCCATCACCAGTCGGGCGGGCTCCTCGGTCAGGCCGCCGCAGAAGTCGAGCAGATCGGCCACCAGCGTGCCGATCGGGACCAATACATTCTGCGGCGTCTTGACCGCACCGCCGGAGACGGTTACGACCCGTGAGATCAATGGCTCATCGATCCGCAGGGTACGGTAAATAGCGAAGGCGGTGCCGACATTGTGAACGCAGACGCCGATGGCGCCGGGCAGTTGGCCGTGGGGGAGTTCATGGCCGGTGATGATCTCTACCAGTTGTTTCTCCCAGCCCATCGGGTAGCGCGACGGAATCTGCAGTATCTCGACCCCGCTGGCACGCTGTGCGGCCGCGTGCATCGCGGCGTAGGCGGCGGGTTTGTTGTCTTCGATGGCGAGTACGGCACGCTTAGCCTGAAGGGCGTGGCTTATCAGGCGAATACCGTCGATCAGGTCATCGGGGCGCTCCTGCATCAGGCGGTCATCGCAGCTGAGGTAGGGTTCGCATTCGCTGCCGTTGATGATCAGGGTGTGGATCGGGTTTTTCGGGTTCGGCATCAGCTTCACCGCCGACGGGAAGGTGGCGCCCCCCATGCCGACAATCCCCGCCTGGCCGACACGCGCGGCAATCTGCTGGGCGTCTAATTGAAACGGATCACCGGCCTCGGTCAGGTTTTTGAAGATACGCTCTTGATGGTCGGTTTCGATCACGATAGTGCGAACCGGTAGGCCCGTTGGGTGGGGCGCCGGGTGATCATCAATCGCGATGATAGTGCCCGAAGAGGGGGCGTGAATCGGGGCGGAGATCAGCCCCTGGCTGCGTGCCAACAATTGCCCTTTGTCGACCCGGTCACCCACCTCGACCTCGGCTTTAGCCGGCGCGCCGATATGCTGCTGCAGCGGGATATACAGGTGTTTGGGCATCGGCATCCGCTGGATGGCGCGCTGCTCGGTGTGGTGCTTCAAGGCTTCGGGGTGGACCCCGCCGCGTAATCCAAACAGTTTCATAAGCTGCCCTCCCGGAGTGCGTCCATATCTGCCAGCGGAATTCTGAAGGGGTTGGCGCGGGGTGGTTTGCTCCAGCGCCAGTTGCTCAGATTAAGCTGCATCTCTGCCAGCATAATGCCCTCGGTAGGGCAGGCATCGACGCAGGCGCCGCAGCCGTTGCAGGCTTCGTTGAGCACCACATGCATCTGCTTGGGTGCACCGACGATGGCGTCGGTCGGGCACTCCTGAATACATTTGGTACAGCCAATGCAAAGTTCCGGTTTGATCTTGGCCAGGCTGGGTCGGGTGGCCGTTGTGGTGTTGCTGGACGCGAGGGGGCGTCCCAGTTTCTCGGCCAGTTGTCGGGCCATCGACGGCCCTCCCGGTGGGCACAGGGTCAACGCCGCCTTGCCGTCGATTAGCGCTGCGGCAGCCTGGTTGCAACCGGCATAGCCGCATTGGCCGCATTGGGTGCCGGGTAGTAATTGCGCGACCTGCGCTAGCAGCGGGTCTTCGGTATAGGGTAGAAAATAATTCACGGCGCTAAGCAGCAAGCCTAGGAAGGTGCCGATCAGGGTCAGTATCAGAATGGAGGTGATCATGGTGCCGCACTCCCGGTGTCGTTGTGAGCGGATTGTTGTTAATGATTGCTAGTTAGTGACTTGCAGCTAGTGCTGGTGAGTCGTTTTTGGCTGCAGAGACTCTCGTTTGCCTGGCGTGATCACAGCGGCAAACCTGAGAACCCCAGAAACGCCATCGACAGCAGACCTGCGGTGATAAACGTGCTGGAACGGCCAGATCACAGCGGCAAACCTGAGAACCCCAGAAACGCCATCGACAGCAGACCTGCGGTGATAAACGCGATGGGTGGGCCTGCAAACAGGCTGCTGGTGTTGGCGAGTGCCAGCCGCTCGCGCAGTCCGGCAAAAATCACCAGCACCAGTAGGAATCCCAACGCCGCACCCATACCGTAGAGCAGGCTATGGAAAAAACTGTTGCTCTGTTGGCTGTTGAGCAGGGCAACACCCAGGACCGCGCAGTTGGTGGTGATCAGCGGTAAAAAGATGCCCAGATTCTGGTACAGGGTCGGGCTGAGGCTACGGATGCACATCTCGGTGAACTGTACGACGCCGGCGATGATCAGAATAAAGCTTAGAATTCGCAGGAAGCCCACATCCAGCGGCAGCAGAATATAATGCTCGATCAGCCAGCTGGCGGCGGTCGCAAGGGTCAGCACAAAGGTGGTTGCCAATCCCATGCCGATCGCCGAGTCGATCTTGCTCGATACGCCCATAAAGGGGCATAGGCCGAGAAACTGCACCAACACCACATTGTTGACCAGCGCGGTGCCGAGCAGAATAACCATAAATTCATTCATCGCCATTCTCTCCGATAGCGGGCCCCATCATGACGAGTGATACTGCGCAGATGAGGGTTGGCTGGCGAGCGCCAGCATGCCGATTGAAACGGATGCCGTGGCCCGGTGCGGAGCATTCCTGCCGTTGGATGTTGTGTTTGAGACTGGTCTTAACAGGTAATCGGCCAGGGGCAGGTAGCGAGTCTCGGACAGGTGCAGGTAGCGGATCAACTGATCGCTCAGTTCTGCGACCAGTGCTGCGGTTTCATCCCAGCAGTCCTCGATATGCACCGGCTGATCTCGGTGTGAGGGCGCGCTATTAGCCAGAGAATGGATCGCGGCTAGCACATCCAGCAGTTGCCGGGTCTGTGCGCTAATGCGTTGTCTGTATGGTTTGAGGCTATCGAGCAGTGACGCTTTTCCGGCGTGTTCAAACAGCTCAGACAATTGCTGTTGCTCAAACCTGAACCCTTGTTGCAGTCGTAGCAGGGTGGTCTTCAAGCCGATCAGCGTGGCATTCAAAGGCGTGGGGAGCGGGCTCCCTGGGCGGTGGCGATCGTCGCCATTATGTTGCTGCTCTTCGAGACGTTCGAGCCACACGAGAGGGGCAAACAGGGCCTGGTGATGGGCGCGTATGGTTCTATTGTTATATCGCATATGGATGTCCAACCATTTGAAAAACATTGTTTATTGTTATTTGTGTTACGGGCTTTCGTGGTGTGCGATTAATTCGAATTAAAAATAGAAAGCAAATGTTTACGTTAGCGTTAAGTTTTGATTATACTAGACCAATGTTCTCGTTAACGTCAACTTGAAATTTTGACGCTGAACGGGGAGCTGGAAGCGCGTTCCGAGGCAGTGTTTTTGTTTAGCAGCAGGACGACACTAATAATAAATACACGGGGAGCAACCCAAATGACGGTACCTTCAATCTCCATTACCCTGACCGGTAGTGGCGGCTCCGGCGTAATGACCGCGGGCAATCTATTATTGGAAGCCGCGGGTCGCGCCGGCTGGTTTGGCATGATGACCCGCTCAGCAGGGCCGCAGATTCGCGGCGGCGAGGCGGCGGCGATGTTGCGCTTATCTTCTGAGCCGGTGCTGGCGCATCAGGATCGCTACGATATTTTACTGGGGATCGATTGGAAAAATGCGGATCGATTCGCCGCCGAAATTCCGCTGGATGGTGACAGTCTGGTGGTAGGCCACGGCGAGCCGCCAGCGGTGTTTGCCGAGGCCGCCGGACAACAGTTTCAACTGGATCTGCCCGCGATCGCCAAGACGGTACCCGGCGGTCGTGCCAATATGGTGGCGCTGGGTATTGCCGCAGCGTTGGTCGGCCTGCCCGAAATCGCGGTGGCGGAGGTGATCGACAAAGCGCTGGGGCGCAAAGGTGAAGAGGCGGTCAGTGCCGGGATGGCCGCGGTGCGAGCCGGGATTGAGGCTGCTAAAGACCTGCCCCGTTTTGATCATCTGAAGGTGAACAGTGCAGCCGAGCATGCGCAGCAGGAAGCGCGCTGGAATATCTCCGGCAACGAAGCCTGTGGCTTGGGTGCAGTGCGCGGTGGAATCCGTTTCGTCGCCGCTTACCCGATCACCCCCGCGACCGAGGTGTTGGAATGGCTGGCGCCGGCGCTGCCGAAACTGGGCGGTGCGCTGGTGCAGGCCGAAGATGAGTTGGCCTCGGTGACCCAGATTATCGGTGGCTCCTTCGGTGGCACACCGTCGCTGACCGCAACCTCCGGGCCGGGTCTGGCGCTGATGATGGAATCGATCGGCCTGGCCGTCGCCTCAGAGACCCCTATAGTGGTGATTGACGTGATGCGCGGTGGACCCTCAACCGGTATCCCCACCAAATCTGAGCAATCCGATCTGAATATCGCCCTCTACGGTCTGCACGGGGACGCGCCGCATCTGGTGCTGGGACCCTTGACCATCGCCGACTGTGTGTTTACGACCCAATGGGCGGTAGTGCTGGCCGAGAAACTGCAGACCGCGGCGATTGTGCTCTCCGATCAGGCGCTGGGACAGACCCGCGCGATTATCTCCCGCCAGGAAGATCCCGGCCTGGTGGCGGTGCGCGAGGTGCCGGAAAATTTTGATGGCGGTTACCAGCGCTATGCCAATACCGAATCGGGCATCTCGCCGATGTCGCGTCCGGGACAGCTCGGGGGGCAGTACTGTGCCGACGGCTTGGCACATACGGTGACCGGCTTGCCGTCGAGCAAGGCGGATGATCATCACCTGCAGATGGATAAACGGCTGCACAAGCTGACCCATTATGACTATGGCAAACACTGGGCCGAGATCGAAGGCGACGACGCGGCAGAGACCGCGGTGTTGACCTGGGGCTCCAGTTACGGGGCTGCCAGCGAAGCGGTAGCGGGCATGCGTGCCCAGGGTAAAAAGGTCCGTTTGATCGCGATGCGCTTGCTGTCGCCGACCCAGCCAGAGCGGCTTGCCGAGGCGTTGCAGGGGATCAGCAAGGTGCTGGTGGTGGAGCAGAGCCATTCCGGGCAGTTCTATCGCTACCTGCGTGCCCAGTACGATATCGACGCCCAGGTGCGTTCCATGGCGGTGCCGGGACCGTTGGCGATCCGTGCTTCGGATGTGCGTAAAACTTTGAATGAGTGGAGCTGATCATGATAGCGACAACAGAGACAAATGCCTCCGAAGGGGGGTGCCAGGTGATGGCACCGAATGATTACAAATCAGGCGTCAAGCCGGTCTGGTGTCCGGGGTGCGGCGACTACGGGGTGCTGTTGGCATTGACCAAGACCCTGGCCGAACTCCAGTTGCAGCCGGAACAGGTATCGGTGATCTCCGGCATCGGCTGCTCCTCGCGCATCCCTGCATATCTGAAAACCTACGGTTTTCACGGGGTGCATGGTCGAGCGCTGCCATTGGCGACCGGGCTGAAAGTATCGCGACCCGATCAAACCGTGATCGTGGCCAGCGGTGACGGCGATGGTTTCTCCATCGGCGGCAACCACTTTTTGCACGCCTGCCGCCGTAACGTCAACCTGACCTACATCGTGATGGACAATCAGCTTTACGGTATGACCAAAGGCCAGGCGTCGCCGACTAGTGCTCCCGATTGGGAGAAGGGCAAGCTAACCCCCGGCGGCACCGGAATCAATCCGTTCCACCCGCTGGTGGTGGGGTTAGCGTCGGGTGCCAACTTTATCGCCCGGGTCTCGGGAACTGATGCCAACGGCGCGGTGCCGATTCTCAAGGAGGCGATCGAGCATCCGGGCTTCTCGCTGGTGCATATCCTCAGTCCCTGCATCACTTACAACCGTGAGCAGTTGGAGTGGAAAAAGCAGGTCAGGAAAGCGCCGGTCGAGGCGACCAACGATCCGGCGCAAGCCGCACGCCGGTTGATGACCGACGATAACCTCAATCTTGGAGTGCTCTACAAGGGTAACCGTAAACCCTACCAGCCCGAGCTTAAGGTGCAGATTGAGAATATGGAGGAGCTTGAGGCGCAGTTCGCAGTTTAAGACTCTATCGTTTAAATCTATGTAATTAAAGATAATGCCGGGCTCTGTCCGGCATTTTTTATGTACAGGATGTACGGTATGTCCCGAGAGCCATGGATGGCGGTAGGGGCGATGTGCCTAAACTGCCCATTAGCTGTTGTGGCTAAGCGAATCATAGACGGCGGATACAAATGATTGTCGTGAAGTCAGGCCGCGCCCAGTTGCGGCTTACGTCACAGCGACTACTAACGACACTTCCTCCTTGGCTTCCCAGCATCAGCCCAAGCGCCCTTAAGCGGACGTTGCCCTGAGTCGCTGGATTAGACGGATATGCGCACAAAGCGGACATAACGCTGTCTTCCGATAACGACAG
>JBALTG010000157.1:0-9866 GCA_036964625.1 Motiliproteus sp. | reverse complement strand
GGGGCGACAAAAACCTGGCTGACACGGGGGTCTTGAGCCGCTTTCCATGCTAGAGCATGCTCGCGACCACCGCTACCGAGTACCAATACTTTCATTGCTATTCCTTAAAATCAGCAGACTGAGCTAGGCTCAGGCTTTAAATGTTTGATTAAGGTTAGGGCAAAGCGGAGCGAGCGAAGGTCAGGCTAGGCGAAAGCCAGCGAAGGAGCGCAGTTTACAGTTGTAAATGAGCATCCTGAGCTGGCTTTCAACGACGCATCACCGAGCGTAGCCGCGTTGCACAAGCTTAATGGCGGAAGTGGCGCATCCCGGTGAATACCATGGCGATTCCGGCTTCGTTGGCAGCGGCGATCACTTCCTCGTCGCGCATCGAACCACCCGGCTGAATCACGGCGACGATGCCTGCAGCAGCAGCAGCATCGATACCGTCGCGGAACGGAAAGAATGCATCCGAGGCCATGACCGAACCGGGGACTTCCAGGCCTTCGTCGGCGGCTTTGATACCGGCGATCTTGGCGCTGTAGACGCGGCTCATCTGGCCTGCACCCACACCGATGGTCTGGCCATCCTTAACATAGACGATGGCGTTGGATTTAACGTACTTGGCAACCTGCCAGGCGAACAGCAGATCACGCAACTGCTGATCAGTCGGGGCGCGTTCGGTGACTACCTTGAGCTCGCTGGCCTCGACCATGCCCAGGTCGTTGTCCTGTACCAGCAGGCCGCCGTTGACGCGTTTGAAGTCGAACGAGCTGGCACGCTCGTCACTCCATTCGCCACATTCAAGCAGGCGCACATTAGGCTTGGCGGCGATCACATCGGAAGCGCCCTGGGATACCTTGGGAGCGATGATCACCTCGACAAACTGACGCGCAACGATCGCTGTGGCGGTGGCTTCATCCAGCTCGCGGTTGAACGCGATGATGCCGCCGAACGCGGATGTCGGATCGGTTTGGAATGCCAGGTTATAGGCTTCAAGAATGTTGTCACCGATGGCGACGCCACAAGGGTTGGCGTGCTTAACGATGACACAGGCGGGCTCGCGGAACGGCTTTACGCACTCCAGTGCGGCATCGGTGTCGGCCACGTTGTTAAATGACAACTCTTTACCCTGTAGCTGATGGGCGGTCGCTACCGAGGGCTCAGCGGGGTTTTGCTCCACATAGAAGGCGGCACGCTGGTGCGGGTTCTCGCCGTAACGCATCTCCTGCGCCTTGATAAACTGCGTGTTGAAGGTGCGTGGGAAGTTAGAGGGGGTGTCACTGTCGTGATCAATCCGATTACCCAGGTAGTTGGCAATGGCACCGTCATAGGCCGCGGTGTGCTCGAAAGCCTGCACCGCGAGGTCGAAACGGGTGTGCTGGAACAGCTGCGCCGCATTCGCCGTCATTTCGTTGAGCACGCGGTCGTAGCACGCAGCGTTCACGACGATGGCGACAAAGGCGTTGTTTTTGGCAGCCGAGCGAACCATGGTCGGGCCGCCGATATCGATGTTTTCGATCGCCATCGGTAGGGTGCAGTCGGCACGGGCGATGGTCTCTTGGAACGGGTACAGATTGACCACCACCATGTCGATCGGCTTGATGCCATGCTCGGCCATCACCGCATCGTCCTGGCCGCGACGGCCGAGAATGCCACCGTGTACCTTGGGGTGCAGGGTCTTGACCCGGCCGTCCATCATCTCAGGAAACTGGGTGTAGTCGGAGACTTCGACCGCTGCGACCTGATTGTCGCAGAGCAGCTTGTAGGTGCCGCCTGTGGAGAGGATCTCTACCCCCTGGGCGCTAAGTCCCCGGGCGAACGCGACGATGCCGGTTTTGTCAGACACGCTGATCAGGGCGCGGCGAATCTTGATCGGATTGATGGTTTCAGGCATGGATGGGTACGTCTCAACTAGAAGGGTTGGGTATACGTGAATAGGGGTTACGGCGCGCTTACAGCAGTCCGTACTGTTTCAGCTTCTTGCGCAGGGTGCCGCGATTAAGCCCCAGCACCTCGGAGGCCCGGGTCTGGTTGTCGCGGGTGTAGAGCATCACAGCTTCGAGCAAGGGCGCTTCGATTTCGCTCAGGACCAGGTCGTAAACGTTACTGGCGGGCTGGCCATCGAGCTGTTTGAAATAGTGATCGACCGCTTCAGCCACGCTTTGGCGCAAGCGTTTGGGCTGAATCTGCTCGTTGGCCGCGCTGGTAGAAAGTTGTAGAGGAATGTCTGATTCGGTCACGGTGGTGGTACTGCCTAAAGTCATGAGATTTATGCCGCTTGAATGCTAAGTCGGTAGCGCGTAAAAAAATCGCCAATAGCCGAGAGTTGTTGATAAGGATGTTCGAGAGAATTAAATTGAGTACGGAAAGCTTTTGGAACCTTGTCGCCGAGCAGCGTCGACAGATACCAGCCGACGTGTTTGCGGGCGATTCTGGCGCCTAGATAATCACCATAGAACGCATGCAGTGCCTGCAAGTGGCTTTTTATCGAGGTCTCGATGGTATCGGTTGAAGGTGCCTCGAGGTGCTCCCCGGTCTTCAGATAATGCTCGATCTGGGCGAAAATCCAGGGCTGGCCCTGGGCCGCACGACCGATCATAACTGCATCCGCGCCGGTGTAGTCCAGCACCTGTCGGGCTTTGTCGGCAGAGTGTATATCACCGTTGGCAAACAGCGGTATCGAGATCACCTGGCGAATTTCGGCAATGCTATCGTACTCGGCTGCACCGCCAAATCCGCAGGCACGGGTGCGGCCGTGCACGGCCAGCGCGGCGATGCCGCTCTGTTCGGCAATGCGGGCGATACGGGTGCCGTTACGATTATCGGTATCCCAGCCGGTGCGAATCTTCAGAGTGACCGGCACCTCGACGGCGGCGACGACCGTTTCAAGGATCGCTTGGACTAAGCCTTCGTCACGTAAGAGAGCAGATCCCGCCGCCTTGTTGCACACTTTTTTGGCCGGGCAGCCCATATTGATATCGATGATTTGAGCGCCGTTTTCGACGTTCAGGCGTGCAGCCTCTGCGAGCATCTCAGGGTCGCCGCCAGCGATCTGGATAATACGCGGGTCGGGTTCACCGCTATGGTTGAGGCGCTGGCGTGATTTGCGACTGTTCCAGAGGCGTTTGTCGGCGGTGATCATCTCCGAGGGGGTCAATCCGGCGCCCTGCTGGCGGCATAAATGCCTAAACGGCTGGTCCGTTACGCCTGCCATCGGTGCAAGTACCACTTGGCTATCAATGCTGTAGGGGCCAATGTTGAACACAGAACACTCGTTTTGATAATGACTAGGGGTTAAAAACGTTACAGCCGGCAACAGTAAAGCGTCATCGATCTTAATAAGATCAATCGTAAAGTCTGTGCCCGGAAAGGACCCTAATGATACCTGCAGAAGCCCGCTTGGGGGAAGAGGTGTTGGTTATTTGTTGTTCAAAAAGGTGTTTTTAGCCCGCAAAAACTGAAGCTGATAATTGGGTGCCGAGGCGCTGGTATTAAACAGATTCAGATGGGCCTGGACCGGACTGTTGCTGGGCATCAGGTCCTCAGGGCTAATGTCTCCACCGAGATACTCGTGGGGCTCAAAGGTCCGTACTGCGTGTAAACTGTCATCAAGACCGGAGAAACTGAGTTGCAGCGCTGGGAATGGTTGATCAAAGGGGGCTTGATTGATCAGTATCAGGTCCACTGTCACGGCATTGGCGTACTGCTTGTGTTGGCGGATCAGCAGCTTTTGGCTGCGGATGCTGGGCAGGTCCATGCGAGGTGGCAGGCGACAGTCGAGATGCTGGCAGGCGTAGGCATAAATCGGCGCCAGGAGTGGGTGATACGATAGCTGGTTACGCTCGAACCATAGCAGCTGAAATCCCGCACCTGACAGCGCCAGCAGAATAAGCAGGCTCCAGGCAGCTCGCGAGCGGCTGCTGTTACGGCGCAAGGGTGAGAGCACCAGTGCCTCACGCGGAATGGCATTGCTGGCCAGCGTGACTGCTGTTGCGGCGCGACTCTCCAGGTGCTGGGTTGCGACAAAGGTCTGCTGGCAGTTGCTGCAGCGCACCTGGCCAGCCGCCGCGCGCAGTTGGTCAAAGTTGACGTCAAACCGGGTACGGCATGTCGGGCACTGGGTAATGAGCTGCTGGCGCATAGGTTTGTTTCCAGTGTTAGCGGCGCACGCCGGTCAGGCGCACCCACTCATCGCTCAGTACCGGAGCGTCTAGTTCAAACCAGGGCTGGTAGGCCTCGATAAGTTGTTCGGTCTGCGTGGCCAGCACTCCTGAGAGTGCCAGCTTAGCGCCGGGCTTGAGCAGTGTTTGCAGCGTCGGTGCTAATTCAACCAAGGGGCCAGCGAGAATGTTGGCCACCAGCAAGTCGACGCGTAGCTGTGGATGCTGCTGTAGCAGTTGGGGCGGATAGTAAAGCTCGATCCGGCTGCTGTCTATCTGGTTGCGCTGGGCATTGTCGCGGCTGGCTTGTAGTGCCTGCGGATCGATGTCAATGCCGATCATATGTGTGGCGCCCAGAAGCAACGCGGCGATACCGAGGATACCGGAGCCGCAGCCATAGTCGATCAGGGTCGTATCTTCAAGGTCTTGCTGCTCCAGCCATTCCAGGCAGAGTGCGGTGGTGGGGTGGGTGCCGGTGCCAAATGCCAGGCCGGGGTCCAGCATCAGGTTGGTGGCGCTGGGATCGGGAACGGGTTTGGAGCTGGGGCAGACCCAGAGCCGCTGGCCAAACTGCATCGGGTGGTAGTTGTCCATCCACTCACGCTCCCAATCCTTATCTTCGACCAGTTCGGTCTTGTAGGCAGGCAGAGGGCTGTCTGGTGCTATCAGTTGATGGCCGAGCTTGACCTGTGTTAACACCTGATTCATGTCGGTCTCGGCGTCGAACAGGCCGATGATGCGGGTGCGATCCCAGAGTGGTGTGGTGCCGCGCTCGGGTTCAAACAGCGGTTGGTCGGCTGCATCTTCCAATGTCACTGCGCAGGCACCCGCTTGCAGCAGGAGGTCTTCGTAGTGTTCGGTTAGCAGGGGCGGGGTTTCAAGTTTGAACTGGAGCCAGGGCATGAGAATCTCGGTGGGGTAGAGCGCGTTTATTTAACCCGTGGGTTGTTCGGGAAGCTGACTGTCAGCAGACTAAATTACTCGGCAACAGCTCCTGCGTTGCTCTATCTCCTGCATCCATGCACTCATGCTAAAACTTGGCTCTCTTAAGCTAGAGAGGGCTAGATTGCACGTTAATTTGTTACCAATAATAGCCCTGTTCTTCGCAAGTAAGCGCTAAATATGATTTGAAATATAGCTCCCTTGCGGCGATCAGTTTTCTCGGTCAGCCTTCTGGCCGCAGTGGTGCAGTTATTGCGCACTTATATGACCGCCACGGATGGCGGGAGTATTGTAAATGCAGGTGCATGTTTCGGCCCGTCTGTCCTATACGTCGAACCCCTAATATAGCAGGGTTCGACGTGGGCCAACCTTCAAAATGCGCTTATAGGCCGAGCTTCTTCTCCAGGTAGTGGATATTGACCCCGCCTTTCTGGAAATTTGCATCACGCGTAATCTCCTGTTGCAGCGGGATGTTGGTCTTGATCCCTTCGATCAGCGTTTCATCCAGGGCGTTACGCATACGGACCAGGGCGGTAGCCCGGTCTTCGCCATGGGTGATCAGCTTGGCGATCAACGAATCGTAGTACGGTGGCACGGTGTAGCCGCTGTAAAGGTGCGAATCGACCCGTACCCCCAGTCCGCCGGGAGCGTGGAAGTGGCTAACGAGGCCCGGGCAGGGTAGAAAGGTCTTGGGGTCTTCGGCATTAATACGGCATTCGAAGGCGTGGCCGTTGAGTTTGACATCTTCCTGCTTGATCGTCAGTGGCATGCCGCTGGCGATCTTGAGTTGCTCCTTGACGATATCGATCCCGGTAACCATCTCGGTGACCGGGTGTTCAACCTGCACCCGGGTATTCATCTCGATAAAGTAGAAGCCGCCGTTTTCATACAGAAATTCGAACGTACCTGCGCCCCGGTAGTTGATCTTGATGCAGGCATCGACGCAGCTTTTGAGTACAGCGGCACGTGCAGTCGCGTCGATAAACGGAGCCGGAGCCTCTTCAACCACTTTCTGGTGGCGGCGTTGCATCGAGCAGTCGCGATCATACAGATGGATCGCGTTACCCTGGCCATCGGCCAGCACCTGAACCTCTACATGGCGCGGGTTCTCAAGGTACTTTTCCATGTACACGGTATCGTCACCAAAGGCGCCTTTGGCCTCGGCCTGGGTGATGTGGATCGAGTTGATCAGCGCGGCTTCGGTGTGTACTACGCGCATGCCGCGACCGCCGCCGCCGGAGGCCGCCTTGATGATCACCGGGTAGCCGATGCGCTGGGCAATTTTAGCGGTGCGCTCGTGGTCATCGTCCAGTGGGCCGTCAGAGCCGGGTACGGTAGGGACGCCCGCTTCTATCATCGATCTGATGGCGGATACTTTGTCGCCCATCAGGCGGATAGTGTCAGCCTTAGGGCCGATAAACACAAAGCCACTGTTTTCTACCTGCTCGGCGAAGCCTGCGTTTTCAGCCAGAAAACCGTAACCGGGGTGGATGCCCACGGCATCGGTGACTTCACCGGCGCTGATCAGGCTGGGAATGTTAAGGTAGCTTTCGGTCGATGAGTTGGGCCCGATACAGACCGCTTCGTCGGCCATGCGTACGTGCATCAGGTTGCGGTCGACCACTGAGTGTACGGCGACGGTTTTGATGCCCAGCTCACGACAGGCGCGCAAAATACGCAGCGCGATCTCGCCGCGGTTGGCAATAATGACTTTGTCCAGCATAAGGTGGTGCCCTTTAGTCGGTGACTCGATTACCCGATAGTGACTAGCGGCTGGTCGTATTCGACCGGTTGGCCGTTTTCTACCAGGATCGCGGTAATGGTGCCGGACTTGTCGGCTTCAATCTGGTTCATCATCTTCATCGCTTCAATGATGCAGATCACATCACCTACGTTTACCTTCTGGCCCACTTCAACAAAGGAGGCTGAGCTGGGGGTTGCTGAGCGGTAGAAGGAGCCGACCATGGGCGAGTGTACTACGTGCCCTGTGAGTTCGGGCTTGGCAGCGGTTAATTCGGCGGCTGCAGGGGCAGTCGCGGGTGCCTGAGGCGCGTAGTTTTGTGGCGCGTAGCCTTGTGGCGGATAGGCCATTGGCATCGGTGCGTAGGTGGGTTGTGCACTGGGGGCGCGGCTGATGCGTACCGATTCTTCGCCCTCTTTGATTTCGATTTCGTTGATGTCTGACTCTTCGAGCAGTTCGATCAGCTTTTTAACTTTACGGATATCCATAGTGTGTCTCTGTACTTGGCTGTTGTCTGGGGTGTTTAATTATTTCGCGGTAGTCTGCAGGTGGTGAATTGCCGCCTGCAATGCAAGCTCGTAGCCCTGTGCGCCCAATCCACAGATGACCCCTAGTGCCAGGTCGGAAAAGTAGGAGCGGTGTCTGAATGGCTCGCGCTGATGCACGTTGGACAGGTGGATTTCGATAAACGGGATTGCCACTCCGGCCAGGGCATCACGAATGGCGATGCTGGTATGGGTGAAGGCGGCAGGGTTGATCAGAATAAAGTCGACCTGCTCGTCGCGGGCGCGATGGATACGGTCGATTAGTTCGTGTTCGGCGTTACTCTGAAACGTGCTGAGGCGCTGACCCTGTTTAATCGCTTGCTGCTGCAGGACCAGGATAATGTCGGCTAAAGAGGTTACGCCGTAGGTGTCTGGTTCGCGGCTGCCCAGCAGGTTCAGGTTGGGGCCGTTGAGTACCAGGATGTTCGCCATTAGGGAGCCTCTGAGCGCGTCAGGATGCGCAGAAAGTCGTAGTTTGCCGCAATCGCAGCATGCTGTCTAGAGCTATGTTTTTTTTCTGTAGTTCATGCTATTTAGACCCATTTTAACCGGCTTTTTATCGGTTTTGTTGTGCGTGATGATAGTTTGTGGTGGCATGCTATGATGCTTAGCGGTAACTATAGAGGTAATTGGGCGATGCGGTGCGGCGGATTTTGGTTAGTAGTACTTCTGGTGTCCGGGTGTGCGGGTGATCCTGTTAAGGTTAAGGAGCCTCAGTCTCACTCTCGATCTAAGTCTCAGTCACCCTCGCCAGAGTCTGCTGTCGACGTCATCCCTGCCGGCCCCAGCAGCCCCGCCAGGCAGGAATTGGTTCAGGCTGAGCGGAAGCGGATCGGGTTAATACTGGCGCTTCTGGACAGGGCTGACCAGGCCATTAATGCCAAGCGCCTGACCCTGCCTAAGGGTAATAATGCCATGGAATATTACCGCCGCGTGCTGGTACTGAAACCGGGCTATGAAGAGGCGCGGTTGGGGTTGGAGGCGCTCGTTGAGCGCTATATCGAATGGAGCGATGCTGAGCTGCGCCAGGGGCGGCTGGCGTTGGCTCGGCGTTATCTGCAGCGCGCGCGCCAGGTTGATCCTGCGTCAGCGAAGATCGCGCAGGCAGCCGCGCGCTTAATGCGTGCGGATGGGGCGCGGCAAGTGAGTGCCATTGCTCGTTATACCCGGCTGGATAGGCGTCAGCTGCGGGTTAAGAGTGCGGATCTGGTTGCGTTGCTGGGGAGTCTGGCAGACCGGATCCGGGCGGATAATGCGCGGGTGACCATCGAGGCACCGACAGATAGCCTGGGACGCTGGATCTACCAGCAATTAAATCAGCGCCATGAAGAGTATCGCATCCGGGCTAATTTTCGCCTCGAGGCGCAGCCCGGGGTTCGTTTGTTCGACTGAGCGGGCGGCAACGAAATTGATAATGCACGACAATGTCCGGACGGGACTGATGGAGACAAATAGATGCGCAGAGTGGTGTTCAACCAGAAGGGCGGAGTCGGAAAGTCCAGTATTACCGCGAACCTGGCGGCGATCAGTGCCAGCAAGGGGCTTAAAACGTTGTTGGTGGATCTGGATCCGCAGTGTAATTCCAGCCACTATCTGTTGGGTGAGGGGGTCAACGATGTCAAAAGCGATATCTTCGACTTTTTTACTCAGGTGCTTGAGTCACGCAACAAAGGCGCCGCTTTGAACGATCATATCAGCGCCACGCCGCATCCGGAGCTGCATCTGATCGCCTCTAATCCTCAGCTTGGAGACTTGCATAGCAAGCTCGAGGCCAAGCACAAGATCTACAAGCTGAGAGAGGCGTTGAACGAGCTGAATCATTACGATGCGGTGTATATTGATACGCCGCCAGCGTTTAATTTTTACACCCTATCGGCGTTGGTAGCGGCGCAGGGCTGTCTGATTCCGTTCGATTGTGATGAGTTTTCCCGTCAGGCGTTATATGCCCTGCTGGAAAATGTTCAGGAGGTTCAGGATGATCACAACCCGGACCTGATCGTCGAAGGGATCGTGGTTAATCAGTATCAGCCGCGAGCGAATTTATCCCGTCAGATCGTCGACAGCTTGCGCGATGATCAGTTACCGGTGTTGGACTGTTTTATCTCCTCATCGATAAAGATGAAAGAGTCCCACAACGAAAGTCTGCCGCTGATCCATTATGCGCCGAGGCATAAATTGACCCACGAGTTTCTGGCGCTGTTTGCTGAGTTAAATCCATAAACAGAACGGCTCATCTGCCACTATAGAGAGGCATGGTGGGCCAAAGGATAGGCAATGCTGACCCCTGACTACGATTGCAGTATCGTCAATCTGATCAGTGCCCTGGCGGGCAGTCGTGCCCCGGCCGCCGATCTATACCCGCCTTTGGCACAGCTAGAGGATGCGCGCTGCGAGCAGCGGCCGGTAGTGTTACTGGTTATCGACGGCCTGGGTTATCAGTTTCTGCAGCAGTTTCCCGACAGCGCCTTGGCGCGGCATACCGTGCAGCGCTTGACC
>JBALTG010000156.1:0-9900 GCA_036964625.1 Motiliproteus sp. | reverse complement strand
TTGTTCACACATCCATCTTGGCTCACAGAAGCCGCTCCAGAAAGGGGTGGGTCCATTTCATTATCCTTGTGGGTCGGTCTGAAATTGCTCCTGCATTTAAGACACTTCCCACATCCTTGTGGGTCGGGTTTCAACCCGACGCCAGCGGCGCCGATGTTGCCGGTTGGAATAAATACCAACTTACAAATGAGGATCGGATTTCCCTGGGTTTGAGTGACTTATAACGTGTGCGGTAGCTGCGGCAGCACCTGAGGAGCTGGTGGCCCCATGATCTCGTCGTCGGCGTCAATCTCCAGAATCGCTTCGTAGCGACTCTCCAGTAGTAGCATCGCTTGATAGCGCTGAATATTCTGTACGTACTGGACCGGTTCATAACCCCGTGCATAGCCGTGTTTAAGGGTTTTGTACCAGTTCGCCTGGGCCAGCTTCGGCAGGTGTTTGGCAACATCATTCCAGCGGTCGGGATTATCACCGGCCGCTTCGGTCAAAATACGCGCGTCTTCCAGGTGGCCGCGACCGACATTATAGGCGGCGAGTGCAAACCAGGTATGATCCGGCTCGGTAATACGATCGGGCATGCGTCGGCGTAGCTTTTGGATATATTTGGCCCCACCAAAGATGCTCTGTTTGGGGTCGGTGCGTTTGCTGACGCCCATCTCGCGGGCGGTGTTTTGGGTCAGCATCATCACCCCGCGAACCCCGGTTGGCGATACCGCTTTGGGGTTCCAGTGCGATTCCTGATAGCCGATCGCAGCGAGCAGTTCCCAGTCCATCGTTTGCGCTTCGGCCGCCTGTTCAAACCAGGCGCGCAGCGCCGGCAGGCGCGTTTGCAGATGCAGACGGAAAGTCAGGTTGTCGACAAGATTGAGTCGGTGGTCGATCTCAAAGTATTTTTCTTTCAGGCTTAGAATCAGTTCCTGAGTGGAGTCGTGGCCGAAAAAATCAACCAGACTCAGTTGCAGGCTGGTATCGGACCCCTGCTTTAGCATCCAGGCCACAGGTTGTTGTTCGGCAACAACAAACGCCGTCCGCAGACGAGGAAACAAGGGTTGGTTGACCGCAAAGGCTTCGGCGTCAACGAGGCTGTAGCGGATCTCGCGCTGGTCGACTGCGCGTAACAGATCCAGGGTATCTAGGCCTGTTTCGGCCTGTTGCCAGGGCGGTGGTGAGTCCAGTCGTTGCAAATATTGAGCGTGGTTACTGTTGGCGACGACCTGTATCGGGGAGTCGATCTGTTGCAGTGATTCAGGTGGGCGCTTGCCATCGCCGCTACGGTAGACCAGTAATATCTGGCTATCGAGATAGCGGGGGCCGAAATCAAAACGCTCGGTGCGCTCCGGCGTTTGGGTTAAGCCTGCCGCTGCAATATGGACGTTGTTGAGACGTAAAGCCTCGGTGATAGCTTCGATGCCGGGCAACGGGATTATTTTCAGCTGTACTCCTATGTGCTCGGCATAGGCCAGTGCCAATTCGTACTCAAACCCACCGGGTTGTTCCTCTTGAATGTAATAGGTGGTGGGGCTGAGGCGGCTGGCAACACGTAGCTCGTCGTGTTCCTGAATGATCTCCATTTGGGTGCGGGCGCTGTATTCGGTGATGACGGGAACCAGCAGCAGCGCTAGCCCGGTAGCGAGCAGTATGGGTAGCTTGCGAAGCAGTGTCTGTTTCATCTAATCATCATCTCGAGCATCCTTAACGTCCCTTGCATCCTTAACTCCTGCTTCCTTGTATGCCGAACAAGCCTGGCGCCTAAAAAACTCCCCTCGGTGGTAACACGGGGGTGATTCCAGTATCATTTGGCCTCACTTCAAAGGCGGCTCAAAAGGCTTGCTGTTACCCCCAGAACTGCTCTTTCAGAGGCTTGAAAACGACATGCTAAAACTGCGTGGCGCCCCCGCTCTTTCCATCTTCCGTCGTCAGAAAATGCTCGCAACCCTGCAGGCTCAGATGCCTCAGATCAGCGCAGTATATGCTGAATACATGCACTTTGCCGAGCTTGATAGCCCGCTTCGTGATCAAGATCAAACCGTATTGGAGACTATTCTGCAGTACGGTCCGAAAGTGGCGGTGGAGGAACCCGCTGGCGAACTGTTTTTGGTGGTTCCCCGGCGCGGCACCATCTCACCCTGGTCGAGTAAGGCCACCGATATCGCCCACAACTGTGGCCTTGCAAGCATCTCCCGACTCGAGCGCGGCGTAGCCTACTACGTCAGCAGCGATGCTGCGATGAGTGATGCCGAGCGGCAAACGCTGACGGCCCTGCTGCACGATCGTATGGTGGAGATGGTGTTGGCTGATGTTGATCAGGCCAGTGAGCTGTTCAGTCATGCGCAGCCCCGGCCGATGAGCCAGGTTGATCTGCTCGGCGGAGGGCGTGATGCCCTGGTGGCTGCCAATAGCCAGCTGGGTCTGGCACTGGCCGAGGATGAGATCGACTATCTGCTCAGCAGTTTTATCGACCTGGGGCGTAACCCCAACGATATTGAATTGATGATGTTTGCCCAGGCAAACTCCGAGCATTGCCGCCACAAGATTTTCAATGCCAGCTGGGATATCGACGGCGAAGAGCAGGAAAAATCGCTGTTTGCGATGATTCGTAACACCTATCAGGTCTCCGGAGACAATGTGCTCTCGGCCTATTCTGATAACGCTGCTGTCATCAAAGGCTCTGTCGGCGGGCGCTTCTTCCCCGATCCGCAGACCCAGCAGTACGGTTATACCCAGGAACAGATTCAGATCCTGATCAAGGTTGAGACGCATAACCATCCGACCGCGATTGCGCCGCATTCCGGCGCGGCAACCGGTTCCGGGGGCGAGATCCGCGACGAAGGCGCTACCGGCTTCGGCGGTAAGCCCAAGGCTGGACTTTCCGGCTTTAGCGTTTCCGACCTGAATATCCCTGGCTTTCGGCAGCCTTGGGAATCCCAGTATGGCAAGCCCGAGCGGATCGTCTCGGCGCTGGATATCATGCTCGAGGGGCCCATCGGCGGTGCCGCCTTTAACAATGAATTTGGTCGGCCCAACCTGGCCGGTTATTTTCGTACGTTTGAACAGTCGGTCGAGGGTGCCAACGGTGAGGAGGTGCGTGGTTATCACAAGCCGATCATGATCGCCGGGGGGATGGGCAATATTCGGGATCAACATGTACTCAAGGCCCCGATCGAGGTCGGCGCCAAGCTGATCTGTCTGGGCGGTCCGGCGATGCTGATCGGTCTGGGCGGCGGTGCGGCCTCGTCGATGTCTTCGGGCAGTAGTTGCGCCGATCTGGATTTTGCCTCGGTACAGCGGGAAAATCCCGAGCTGGAACGGCGTTGTCAGGAGGTGATCGACGGTTGCTGGCAGCGCGGTAGCAACAATCCGATTGCGTTTATCCATGATGTCGGTGCCGGTGGGTTGTCCAATGCCTTCCCCGAGCTGGTCAAAGACGGTGGCCGCGGCGGTGATTTCGGGCTGCGTAACATCAACAACGACGAGCCCGGTATGACGCCGCTGGAGATCTGGTGCAACGAAGCTCAGGAACGCTACGTGATCGCGGTGATGCCGGAAAACATGCCCGAGTTCGAGGCGATCTGTGCCCGCGAGCGCTGCCCCTATGCCGTGGTCGGTACCTCGACCGCCGAGCACCACCTGACCCTTGGCGATAGCCATTTTGACAACAAGCCGGTCGACCTGCCGATGAGCGTGCTGTTCGGCAAGCCGCCGAAGATGCACCGCAGTGTCGAACGCATCGCGTATACGGTGCCTGAATTCGACGCCACCCAGATCGACCTGGAACAGGCGGTTGAGCGGGTGCTGAAGTTGCCAGCGGTTGGCAGCAAGAGTTTCCTGATCACCATCGGTGACCGTAGCATTACCGGTCAGGTGGCGCAGGATCAGATGGTCGGCCCCTGGCAGGTGCCGGTGGCGGATTGTGCAGTGACTACTGCTGCCTACGATACCTATGCCGGTGAAGCGATGGCCATGGGTGAGCGCACCCCGTTGGCGCTGATCGATGCTCCGGCCTCCGGACGGATGGCGATCGCCGAGACCATCACCAATATGGCGGGTGCCCGGATCGGCCAGCTCCGTGATATCAAACTGTCGGCGAACTGGATGTGCGCAGCCGGTCATCCCGGTGAAGATGAGAAACTCTACGATACCGTTCGTGCGGTCGGGATGGAGCTCTGCCCGGAACTGGATATCACGGTACCGGTCGGCAAAGACTCGATGTCGATGCGCACGGTCTGGAATGACGCTGGAACCGATAAAAGCGTCACCGCGCCGCTGTCACTGATCATCTCCGGCTTTGCCCCGGTGTTGGATGTGCGCAAGACCCTGACCCCGCAACTGCGGACCGATCAGGGGCCCACCGATCTGCTGTTGTTGGATCTGGGGCTGGGCCAGGATCGACTGGGGCTGTCAGCCCTGGCGCAGGTTTACAATCAGGTCGGCACCCAGGTGCCGGATCTGGACGATGCCGGCCTGCTAAAGACTTACTTTGCGGCGATTCAGGAGCTGAACCAGCAAGGCCTGTTACTGGCTTACCATGACCGTTCCGATGGCGGTCTGTTCGTGACCCTGGCGGAGATGGCGTTTGCCGGCCGGACCGGTATCGATATCGATCTGGATCTGCTGGCCGGTGATACCAGTGAGCTGGTTGCCGCGCTGTTTGCCGAGGAGCTCGGTGGGGTGATTCAGATACGGCGCGAGCACACCGAAGAGTTGCTGAGCGAGTTTACTGCCGCTGGGTTAGGTGATTGCGTCAAGGTGATCGGCAGCCTCAACGAAGATGATCGTTTTAATATCTGCTTCGATGATGAAGAGATCTACAGCCAGACTCGCACCCAGCTACAGCGCTGGTGGGTGCAGACCAGTTACGAACTGCAGGCGCTGCGGGATAACGCCGATTGCGCCAAGCAGGAGTTTGACAGCCTGCTGGAGTCCGACAACCCCGGCTTAAGTGCCGAGCTGAGTTTTGATGTCAATGACAACGTCGCCGCGCCCATGATCAACACCGGGGTTCGGCCCCGGCTGGCGGTACTGCGTGAGCAGGGTGTTAACGGCCAGGTCGAGATGGCGGCCGCGTTTGATCGGGCCGGATTCGAGACCGTCGATGTGCATATGAGCGATATTCTTTCCGGGCGTCGTGCGCTGGACGAGTTTAAAGGGCTGGTGGCTTGCGGCGGTTTCTCTTACGGTGACGTACTCGGTGCCGGGGAAGGCTGGGCCAAGTCGATCCTGTTTAATAGTCGCGCCCGGGATCAGTTTGAAGCCTTTTTCAAACGCAACGACAGCTTTGCCCTGGGGGTCTGTAACGGCTGCCAGATGCTCTCCAATCTGCACGACCTGATTCCCGGTGCCGAGCTCTGGCCGCATTTTGTGCGTAATCACTCCGAGCAGTTCGAGGCACGGGTGGCGATGGTCGAGGTGCAGCCCAGTGCGTCGATTCTGTTGGCGGGAATGGCCGGTTCGCGGATGCCGATCGCCGTCGCCCATGGTGAGGGCCAGGCCGAGTTCAGCAACAGCGCTCAGCTGCGCAGTTTGCAGGACTCGGGCACGGTCGCGTTACGTTATGTCGATAACCGCGGTCAGGTCACCCAGGCGTATCCCGCCAACCCCAATGGCTCCCCCGACGGTATCACCGGGGTCACCACCGGCGATGGCCGGGTGACTCTGATGATGCCGCACCCGGAGCGGGTGTTCCGTGCCGTACAGAACTCCTGGGCACCAGCCGGCTGGGATGAAGACGGCGCCTGGTTGCGGATGTTTCGCAATGCCCGGGTGTGGGTGAATTAGGAAATTGCTAGGAGTTCAGGGGCGCTTAATCTCAGCGCCGCTGGATGTTCGGTTGATATATAGGAAGTTGTCATGTCAGTAAGACAGAGTCAGGCCTGGAAAGCCATCGAACAGCACCGTCGGGAGACGATGCAGGCAAGTACGCTGAGCCAGCTGTTTAGTCAGCAGGATGATCGTTTCGAGACCTTTGCGGTGCGCTCGGATCAGCTGTTGCTGGATATCTCCAAGCAGCGGATCACCCCGCAGACGCTCGAATTGCTGGTACAGCTGGCGCAGCAGCAGCAGCTCGGTAGCTGGATTGATGCGCAGTTTAGCGGCCAGCCGATCAACAGCTCAGAGGGCCGTGCTGCACTGCATACGGTGTTGCGCGCGCCGCGTGACAGTCGGGTTAGCGTCGCTGGAGACTGTGTTGCCGCCAGCGTGCATCAGAATTTGGATAAGATGGCGGGCCTGGTTGAGCGGATTCACCGCCAGCAGTGGCGGGGCTCCAGCGGCAAGCCGATCACCGATGTGATCAATATCGGTGTCGGCGGCTCGGACCTCGGACCGCTGATGGCCTGTCATGCGCTGGAGGAGTTTAGGGTTGAGGAAGCGCAGCAGCTAAACCTGCATTTTGTCTCCTCGATTGACGGCTCGCAGCTGTCCGAGCTGCTCAAACATCTGAATCAGGAAACCACCCTGTTTATCCTCTCGTCCAAGTCTTTTTCTACCATCGATACCCTGGCCAATGCCGACACCGCCAAACGCTGGCTGGCGGAGAAGATCGACAATCCCCAGGTGTTGTTGCAGCAGCATTTTATCGGCTGCTCGGCCAGTGCCGAAAAGATGACCCAGTGGGGTATCGCCGAAGCCAACCAACTGCTGTTCTGGGATTGGGTCGGCGGTCGCTATTCAGTCTGGTCGGTGATCGGTCTGCCGATCGCACTGTTGCTGGGGATGGCAGGCTTTCGTCAGTTCCTGGCGGGCGCCAACGCCATGGATGAGCACTTTTGCTCGGCCCCTCTGGCCAGTAATATGCCGGTGCTGTTAGCCGTACTGGGGATCTGGAATCACAATTTTCTCGGCACCCGCGGCCACGCCGTATTGCCTTACGATGGCCGACTTAAATACCTGCCCAACTATCTGACCCAATTGGAGATGGAGAGCAACGGCAAGTCGGTTAACCGTGATGGCGAATCGGTGGATTATGATACCTGTCCGATTATCTGGGGTGAGGTCGGCCCCAATGCCCAGCATGCGTTTTTCCAGTTGCTGCATCAGGGGACCCAGCCGGTCAGTTGCGATTTTATCGCCCCGGTACTGCGCTACCGTAGCAATACCGCAGCCGGTACCCGCGATCAGTTGCAGCAGCAGCAGCAATTAACCCTGGCCAACTGCCTGGCGCAATCGCGGGTACTGATGCTGGGCGATCAGGCGCTGACCGAACAGGAGCAGGCTCAACTGACCCGTAATGATCAACGCTATCCGGGTAATCAAGCCTCAACCACCCTGTTGATGGAGGCGTTAACCCCGTTTTCACTGGGGCAGCTGGTGGCGCTGTACGAACATAAGGTGTTCGTGCAAGCGGTGATCTGGGAGATCAACCCCTTCGATCAGTGGGGCGTGGAGCTGGGTAAGCAGATCGCGCAACAAGCCAGTGCGGCGATGCTGGACCCAGACTACCGTTTCGACGAGAGTTCCACCGATGGTCTGCTGGCGTTTATCCGCCAGGTCGACGCACAGCAGGGAGAGGAGCACTAGATGCGAGTATCTGTATACGGTTCCGGGCTAACCGCGCTGGTCACCGCCTGGGCTTTGGCCGATGTCGGCAATGAGGTGCGGGTGCTGCCAGGCAGTGCTGCATCGCTGGAGGCTCTGCGGCGTATGCAGCTGCCGTTTGATGAGCCAGGTTTGACAGAGCGTCTGCAGCAGCAGCTGGACAGCGGGCGCTTGCAGCTGACCGATTCGGAATCGCAGGCGTTTAGCCATGGCGAAATCCACTGCCTGGCGCTGGAAACCGATGCGTTAGCTGAGGCTGAAACCCTTAGCGTCCGCTTGGCGCTGGTGGCCCGCACCCCTATCACGCTGATTAATCAGAGTACCTTTCCGGTGGGGACCAGCCAGCGCTTGCAGCAGCTGATGCTTGAGGCGCGAACGGAACAGGGGCTGGTTGCAGATGTGGCCTGCCTGTCGCTGCCCAGTTTTCTTCAGGAGGGTGCCGCTATTCATGGCTTTACCCGGCCACAGCGGATCCTGATCGGCGCCGACAACGGGGCCGGGTTGAATAAAGCGCGTGAGCTGTTGCGGCCCTTTAACCGCAACAATGAACAGTGGTTGCTGATGTCGACCCGCGAGGCGGAGTTTTCCAAATACGCGATCAACGGCATGCTGGCGACCAAGCTTAGTTTTATGAATGAGATGGCCAATCTTGCCGACCAGTTGCATGTGGATATCGAACAGGTGCGCAAAGGCATGGGTTCTGATTCGCGTATCGGTTACGACTACATCTATCCGGGCTGCGGCTTTGGCGGGCTGAGTTTTTCTGAGGATGTGATGCAGTTGGCCAAAACCGTCGAAAGCTGTGTCGAGGATTCCTCCCTGCTCAGCGCGGTGCTGGAGACCAATCGGCAGCAGAAAGAGCTACTGTTTCGAAAGCTCTGGCAGTTTTGGGAGGCGAACCTGCGCGGCAAGACCGTCGCGCTCTGGGGGGCCGCGTTTAAACCGGGCACCGATCGGATCGATAACGCCCCCAGTCTGGAGTTGATGCAGGCGCTCTGGGCTCAGGGGGTCAAGGTTCGGCTGTACGATCCCAAGGCGATGGCGCGGGTCGAACAGCGGTTTGGCAAGCGCCAGGACCTGTGCTGCTGCGACGAACCCTACCAGGCGCTCGAGGGGGCCGATGCGCTGCTGATCGCCACCGAGTGGAAGGAGTTCTGGAGCCCGGACTTTGCACGCATCGCCACGCTGATGCCGAGTAAATTGATTCTTGACGGGCGTAATATCTACGATCCGGTGTATATGCAATCGTTGGGCTTTACCTATATCGGCGTGGGCCGGTCGAGCGCGTTCTTGACCCGCTGATTTTGTTAAGAGCATTGCTCATTAACGACAATCGGCCAGTTACCGCCAATCAGATAATTAACGAAGGAAAGATGATGACCAATCAGGTGCGTACCTGTGTGTTTCCAGTCGCGGGTTTGGGGACCCGGTTTTTGCCAGCGACCAAGGCGGTGCCCAAAGAGATGCTGCCGGTGGTCGATAAGCCATTGATCCAGTACGGGGTGGAAGAGGCCGCCAGCGCCGGGCTGCCCCGAATCTGTCTGATTAACGGCCGCCATAAGCAGGCGATTGAAAACCACTTCGACCGTAACGTTGAACTGGAGGGGAAGATCGCCGGCAGCTCAAAAGCCGAGCTGCTGACGGGTATCAATACCCTTATCGACAGCTGTCAGGTGACCTCCATCCGTCAATTGGAGGCCAAAGGGCTGGGGCATGCGATCGGTTGTGCCGAGCCGCTGGTCGGCAATGAACCCTTTGCGGTGTTGCTGCCTGATGACCTGTGCGTCAATCCTGACGGGGAGAGCGTGCTGGCGCAGATGGTGGCGCTGTATCAGCAGTACCAGTGCTCCATCGTCGCCATCGAAGAGGTACCGATGGATCAGGTGGATAAGTACGGGGTTATTGCCGGTATAGAGGAAGCGCCGGGCATCTACCGGATCAGCGCGATGGTCGAAAAACCGGCTCAATCCGAAGCGCCGAGTAATCTGGCTATCATCGGTCGTTACCTGCTGACGCCAGATATTTTTGAGCTGATCGCCAATACCGAACCCGGCAAAGGCGGCGAGATCCAGATCACCGATGCACTGCTCAAGCAGGCTCAGCAAGGTCGGGTAATCGGCTACAAATTTCAGGGACGGCGTTTCGATTGTGGCAGTGTGCCAGGCTATGTCGAAGCGACTAATTACTGCTTCGAGAACTTCTACCGCTAACGCGGTTGTCGGGATAAAGTGGCGATGTGCTCATTAGTTGTAGTGGCGGATGTGAGGCTGGTCGAGGCCTCAATCGGCCCGGTTTAGAAGGGGAGTGGGGTGTTATCCTGATGTTGCTGCCTATGTCAGGCTGAAGCCCGACCCACAAAAGAAGCAG
>JBALTG010000155.1:7954-9905 GCA_036964625.1 Motiliproteus sp. | reverse complement strand
CTTTAACGGCAGAGGATCTTTGAACAGCCTTCTTTCCCGACGGTCGTAATGACTGGGTTCCGTCGGGCTTTTTCTTAACAGACTCGGTAATCGTTATGAACACGTCAATCCCCTCGCCCTTCCATCCTGGTGAACAAGAGATTCAGTCGCGCCTCGGCGTGCGAGAAAAAATGGAGCGTTTTGGCAGGCAGGTTATTCGTAATCAGATGCCGGATCAACATCAGTCATTCTACAACCAGCTACCTTTTGTTTTTGTCGGCCACGCCGATGACAAAGGCTGGCCCTGGGCGTCTATTCTGCATGGCAAACCCGGTTTTTTACGAGCTGACACAGCCAAACAACTGCAATTAAACGCTACCCCGATCGCTGGCGATCCGCTGGCCGACGCATTAAAAACAGGCACCCGCCTAGGCCTGCTCGGCATCGAACTACCGACCCGACGCCGAAATCGACTCAACGGCAAAGTCACCCACGTCTCGGCAACGGGCTTCCAATTACGCGTGGATCAGAGCTTCGGCAACTGTCCCCAATATATTCAAACCCGCGAGGTGCACCTAGATAACACCGAGCCACAGCCACCGGCTGAAATAGAACATCTACATCGATTCGATCAGCAGGCGATCGACCTGATTTCACGCAGCGATACCTTCTTCGTCGCCAGTGCATTAACGGGTAATGATGACGAGGATAACGCCAGCGAAGGCGCCGATGTCTCCCACCGTGGAGGCCTACCCGGATTTGTTCGGGTCGACGATGCGCAGACCCTGACTATTCCCGATTACCTGGGAAACTTTCACTTCAATACCCTGGGCAATCTGCAACAACACCCCAGAGCTGGTTTGTTGTTTATCGACTTCAAAACAGGCGACCTGCTAACCCTGACCGGGAGCACCGAAATACTCTGGAACTCATCGGAAACCCAGTACTTTGACGGCGCTGAACGGCTCTGGAGGTTTCATATCAAGCGCGGCCTACGGATTAAACATGCACTAAGACTAAGATGGTCATTCGGTCAGTATTCACCCAACGTGCACTTAACCGGCACTTGGGTACAGGCCGCCGCTAATCTACAGGCCGAGGCCAACCGCCAACGCTGGCTGCCTTACGAGGTGGTCAAGATAGTCGATGAAAACAGCCATCAACACGCCACTATTCGCTCTTTTTATCTGCAGCCTAAAGAGGAACGTCACCCGCGCCATCGTGCCGGGCAGTTTTTGACCCTCCGGGCAACCCTTGCAGGTCAGCAGCAGATCCGCACCTACAGCCTCTCCAGCGCTCCCGGCGAGCCGTTATTACGGATCAGCGTTAAGCGTGAAGCCGCGCAAGGCGATACTCTCCCCGGCGGACTCTTTTCGAATTTTCTCCACGATAGCCTGGCGGTTGGCGACACCCTGGAAGCCAAGGCCGCCGCTGGCAGTTTCACCCTGGATACCGACAGTGATCGACCGGCCGTGCTGATCTCCGCTGGCGTGGGCATCACCCCGATGGTCGCCATGGCCCGCCACGCCTTGCAGGAGCAGATCCGCACCCGCAGCAACAACCGCACTTCTCGCTCACTGACACTGATCAGCGCCGCTCGCGACTCCCATCATCGCGCTTTTTTCGACGAGATTAACAGCCTGGCAGCGCAATCTGGCGGTGCCATACGCGCCTTCTGGGCGCTAAGCCAGACCGACCCCAGCCTCAAGCCAGGGATCGATTTCAACCACCGTGGGCGGATCTCCAAAGAACTCTTGCAAGCCGTTCTCGTGCTTGATGATTACGATTTTTATCTGTGCGGCCCTGCCGGGTTTATGCAGGCGATCTATGACCTGCTGCAACAACTGGGGGTCGCCGACCATCGTATCGCCGCTGAAGCCTTTGGACCGGCAGCGCTGATCCGCCGTGAAGACCGGTCAACCGCCGCACGCGCCCCGGTGATGGTCGCGGAGACAGCGGTGGTGCGTTTCAG
>JBALTG010000155.1:0-7854 GCA_036964625.1 Motiliproteus sp. | reverse complement strand
CTGATCCGCCGTGAAGACCGGTCAACAGCCGCACGCGCCCCGGTGATGGTCGCGGAGACAGCGGTGGTGCGTTTCAGCAGCCACGACCATCAACCCTTACTGGAACAGGCCTGGTCTAAAGAAGATGGTCACCTGCTGGGTTTTGCCGAAGCCCACGGGTTAACGCCAAGCTATGGTTGCCGGAGCGGCCAGTGTGGAAGTTGTAAAGCGAGACTGGTGTCTGGAAAGGTCAGTTATCCGACGGCGGTGAGCACACCGCTGGGCGATGATGAGGTGCTGCTGTGCTGTGCCCAACCGGCACCGATAGAAGGTGACGAGATGGCTAAGGTCGCTATCGCCCTCTTACCGTCCTAACAGGTATATTTACGAAATATCATGTTAACGTCTATTCAAACGAGCGTCCCCTATGATCAACATGGATTTTTCCCAACGCGTGGTCATCGACACCCGCGCGGCACCCTGGCTTGCCAGTCCGATGGCCGGTGTTTGGCGTAAGCCTCTGGCCCGAGAAGACGCCGAGCGCGGCCATGCCACCAGTATTGTGCGCTACGAACCCGGCGCGCGCTTCTCAAGCCACGATCACCCGAAGGGAGAGGAGATTCTGGTGCTGGAAGGTACCTTTTCTGATGAGACGGGAGACTACACCGCTGGGAGTTATCTGCGAAACCCCGAAGGCTTTCGCCACGCCCCGTTCAGCATCGATGGCTGTGTAATTTTGGTCAAACTGCATCAGTTTGCAGACAGCGACCGTCGCCATCTATGCATCGACACACACCGCGCCGACTGGCTGCCGGGGCATGGAGACTTGAGTGTACTCCCCCTCCATCAGCATCTCGATGGACAGGCCGATGAACAGGTCGCTCTGGTTCGCTGGCCGGCAGGCTCTCGATTTCAGCCCCACCGTCATCTCGGCGGTGAAGAGATCTATGTTATCGAAGGCGAGTTGATCGATGAGTTGGGTCGCTACCCTGCCGGCACCTGGATACGCAGTCCCGACGGCAGTCAACACAACCCCTACGCCGAGCAGGACACCCTTATCTGGGTTAAGACCGGGCATTTGTTAAACGCGAGACTGGAGCAACAGCCATGATTGTCCCCCTCATTCAGCCCATCAACTCCTGGATCATTCCCTTTACGTTGCGGCTTTACGTAAAGTTACGCCGTTGATTCGAGGTGTACTCGCCCTGTTATTCGGCTACGCAAGCTATCGAGTACTGACGGCGAAGTTACAACTTAACAAGTAATGATAAAAAACATCTAAGCGACGAACCCGGAGATTAGCGCGATAGCTCTTGACTTTAGATGCATATGCATCTAAATTTCCAGCATGAACACAAAACAACCTGAAATCTGTCTAGCACACTCCTTGCGTCGAGCCGACCGGGTGATCAGTCAGCTCTATAATGATCACCTCGCTCCACTAGGTTTACGCATTACCCAGTTCTCTGTGTTACGGGCGCTGCACTATCTGCGCAGGACCACTGCAACCCAGATTCAGGACGTTTTGACCATGGAGCAAGCCACTATCTCCCGAGCCCTAAAACCATTGATTCGCGACGGCTACGTGAATGTTGCCGAAGGCAGCAACAAGCGAGAAAAACTCCTGTCCTTGAGTGCGACTGGCCAGCAACTTTATCAGCAGGCACTGGTGCCCTGGCAGCAGGCTCAAGCCGAAATCAGGAGCAAGCTAGGTCCGGATATTGATCGCTCCCTGATCGAACTGAGCCAGCAGATCGTTGCGATAAAACGCTAAGCCCAAGCCCAAATAACAACCAAGTCACCACCCAAAGTGCAGCTTAATTATTTTTTACACCCTAATACATGCATATGCATTATTGATAATCACAACAGCGTAGGAGAACCCTCATGAACAACCCAGAGACCGCTGCGGCGGCAACTTTTTTCCGCTGGATCGTCGAGCACCCTAAGCGCATCATCGCGCTGGGTCTGCTGCTGATACTGGCCTGCGGCTCTTTTATCCCGCAGCTCAGCAAAGATACCCGCTCGGACGCCTTCCTGGCTGACGACAACCCAGCCCTGATCTATCGGGACAAGGTAAAAAAAATATTTGGCTTGAGTGATCCGATGGTGATCGCTGTCGTCTCCGAAGCATCGATCTTCACCCCCGAGGGATTGAATACGGTAGCCGCAGTAACCGCTGCCGTTCGGATGATCAATAACGTTGATCCTGATGGAATCACCAGCCTGGCGACCGAAAACAATATTGTCGGTACCGACGAGGGCATGGAGGTGATCCCCTTCTTCGAAGGCACGATCACGAACCAACAACAGGCGGATGCGGTCAAGGACGCCATTGCCGATTTCCCTCTGTACCAGGGCAGTCTGGTAGCCAATGACCAAAAGGCCAGCCTGATCATCGCTGAGCTGCTGGACGAGACGTACAACGAGCAGACCTATGCCGAGATCCAGTCGACGCTAGCGACGCTACCCCTCCCCCCTGGATATCAGCTTCATATCGCCGGCGAGGGCGCTATTTCCGGTTACCTCGGCAGTTACATCGATGCCGATGCGCAGCGCTTGAACCCGATTGCCGCAGCGGTGATCACAATGATCCTATTTGTAGCCTTCCTGCGCCTGGGGTCGACCCTGATGGCCAATATTATTATCGCCGCCGCTGCCGCCATCACGGTGGGTACCATGGCGGCCAGCGGAGTGCCCTTCTACGTGATCACCAATGCGTTGCCGGTGATCCTGATCGGCATCGCCGTGGCCGACAGCATTCATATCTACAGCGAATACTTCGAGCGCCGTGCACTCTACCCACAAGAATCGATTGAGACTGCTATCGTCGCCAGCATGGTGGAGATGTGGCGCCCGATCACCCTGACAACCCTGACCACCGCAGCCGGTTTCCTGGGACTGTACTTCGCCGCGTATATGCCGCCGTTTAAATTCTTCGGCCTGTTTACCGCCCTGGGTGTTTGCGTCGCCTGGCTTTACTCCCTGCTGATGCTGCCAGCAGCGATGAGCCTGCTGAAAACGCCGGTTCACCCACGCCTGGCCAAGCGGATTCGCAGCCAAGGCCATGACCGCTTTGCACAGGTGATGGTCGCACTGGGCAACCGGGTCCAGGGTAGCGCCAAGCTGATCGTGTCACTGTTTGCTGTGGCCATGGTGCTGAGTGCAGTCACCGCCAGCCAACTGCGCGTCGACGAAGATCGCATAGCAACCTTTCACCCCTCAGAGCCGTTGTATCAAGCCGACAAGGTCATTAATGCCCACTTCGACGGCAGTAATTATCTCGATATCGTCGTAGATGCAAACGAGGCGGAAGGGATCTTTGAACCGGCCGTGCTCCAAAAAATGGAGGCCTTGCAGCAATATGCCCAGACCCTGCCCTGGGTACAGGGCAGCACCTCGGTTGTAGATTACCTCAAACAGATGAATCGGGCCCTGAACGAAGGTGATCCACAGCAATATCGGCTGCCGACGGATAAGGATCTGGTGGCTCAATACTTCCTGCTCTATTCAGCCTCCGGTGAACCGACCGACTTTGAAGAGGAGGTGGATTACGATTACCGCCTGGCCAACATACGGGTCAGTCTTAACAACGGCGCGTTCGCCGACAATAAGGTCGTGGTTGAAAAACTCGAGCGCTATCTGGCCAACCAGTTTAACGACGCCAACGTCAGCGCGACGCTCAGTGGCCGGGTTAACCTCAACTATCACTGGATTAAAGACCTGGGTAGGAGCCATTTCATCGGCACGGGTATCGCCCTGTTCTTAGCCTGGCTGGTTTCCGCGCTGTTGTTTCGCTCCGCCATGGCCGGCATCTATGCCCTGACGCCGGTAGCGGCCAGCATTCTACTGGTGTATTCAGCGATGGTGGCGCTGTCGATTCCGCTGGGGATCGGTACCTCCATGTTTGCAGCCGTGGCGATCGGTCTGGGTGTCGACTTTGCCATCCACACCATCGACAAAATTCGTTCGCTGTACCCCAATAGTGGCGATATCCATACGACCCTGCAACGCTTCTACCCCACCACCGGACGCGCGTTGTTGTTCAATCTGTTGGCGATCGCCCTCGGCTTTGGGGTGCTGGTCACCAGCAAGGTCGTACCGCTGAACAACTTCGGTATCATCGTCGCGCTATCGGTCAGCACCAGCTTTCTGGTCAGCATGACCCTGTTGCCAGCGATGATTATCCTATTCAAACCCCGATTTATCGGCGTCAAAACCGCTCTGCTGCCGATCAACGACGATGCAGAGGAGAACAGCGTCTTAAGCAAGGCCGGTTTGAGCAAAACCGTTGTGAGCATCGCCCTGCTCAGCGGCATCGGGCTGTTAAACCACAGCGGCGAGCTGTTTGCCAGCGAATCCACGGCGACCAAACCCCTGCCCGAGGGGCGCTGGATCGCCGAGCAGATCAACGCCGTTGACGAAGGCATTCATCGCGTCAGCGCCTTGTCGATGAAACTGGTAGATCGTAATAACAAGGAGCGGCTGCGCGAGACTCAAACCTTTCGCAGCTATGTCGGTGCCGAAAAACGCACCGTGCTGTTTTATCTCACCCCCAGGAACGTCAAAAACACCGCCTTTCTGACCTACGACTACCCGCAGGCAGACAGAGACGACGACCAGTGGCTCTATCTACCAGCATTGCGTAAGGCGCGGCGTATCTCCGCATCGGATCGCGGCGACTATTTTCTGGGGACGGATTTCACCTACGAAGATATCAAAAAAGAGGGGAAATTCGAGCTCAGTGATTACCACTTCAAAAGTCTGAGAACAGATCGAGTGCATGGAAAAGAGCTGCTGCTACTCGAAGCCATCCCCGTGGACAACGAAACCGCCCAGGAACTTGGTTACGGCAAGGTGCACAGCTGGGTCGATCCGAGCAACTGGATCATCATCAAGGCAGAATTCTGGGATATCAATCAGAATCCATTAAAGACCCTGAGGGTAGAAGATATCCGCCAGGTGGATGGTATCTGGACCCGCCATCGGCTACGTATCGACAATCATAAAACCGGGCACCATACCGAGTTTGTATTCGCCGAGGTGGATTACCAGCAACCCCTGACCGAGAACATTTTCTCTCGCCAGTCACTGACCCGCGGAGTGCCCCGGTGAACCCTCAAGCGACTGCTAGCGCCAGAACCCTGCAGAAATGGACCCTATTAGGATCAATATTTTTGAGCCTGCCGCTATTCACTCAAACCGCTCTCGCCGCCGAGGTCAGCGGACTGCTCAAAAGTCAGACCGCCTTCAGCCTCCAGGGCGGCGGACTGCAACAACAGAAGTGGCTGCTGGATCTGGAATATAACGATGCCCTCGGCACGGGCCAACTGACAGCGATTGGACGGTTGCGGTTCGACACCGTCGATGACCTGAACCCATCCCGTAGCGCCAGAGCGGAGAGTTATTCGAGCATTGGCGGACCCTGGCTAAGCGGCAAGCACGTCGACGCAGGGCTGCGGGAACTCTATTGGCAATACAGCGCTGAGTCGAGCTTCTGGCAGATCGGCAAGCAGCAGGTTGTCTGGGGCGAAGCCGATGGCTTAAAGCTGCTTGACCGGGTCAATCCACAGAGCTTTGCTGAGTTTATCCTCGATGATTTCGATGACTCCCGGATACCGTTGTGGATGATCAATGCTCAGTTCACAGTCGCCGAAAACGCCACATTGCAACTGCTGTGGATTCCAGATAGCAGCGCCCATGAACTGGCGCCGGAAGGCTCAGTCTTTGCGTTCACCAGCCCGACCCTAGTGCCCACACCGGTGCCGGGTCTCAGCCCCATCATCGACATGGCCAAGGCCCCCGGTGCGATCTTCAAAGACAGTGATTTAGGGCTGCGCTTTAGCAATTTTGTAGCTGGCTGGGATTACTCTCTGAACTACCTCTACCACTACGTCGATGAGCCGGTGGTGCGCGCACAGATCCTGGGGGCCGATCTTAGGGTGACGCAGCAATATGAACGCAGCCATCTACTCGGCGGCAGCGCCAGTACCGCCTTAGGGAATTGGATTGTGCGTACCGAGGTGGCCTACGAAACCGATCGTTATCACCGTACCCAGACCAATCTGCCTGGGGTGATAGAGGCGGACCAATGGAGTTCGGTGATCGGCATCGACTGGCAGGGCTGGACCGATCAGTTTGTATCCCTGCAATGGTTCCAAACCTACATCCGTACCGATAGCGACGATCTAGTGCGGAAGCCGCGTGAAAATACCCTGACGTTTTTATGGGAGTCCAGCTTTTTCAACGAAACCCTCAGCGCCAAATGGTTGCAGATCCATTCTATCGATCATGGCGACGGGATCTTCAGACCCCGGTTGAGCTATAACTACGCCTCCAATGTGGATATCTATATCGCCGCCGACCTGTTCTACGGTGATCAGGCACAGTTATTTGGACAGTTCGACCACGCCGATCGGATCAGCATCGGCTTGAACTGGGGATTCTGATCGAGGCAGACAGTAACCCTCAGAGATCATCTCAAGATTGCGGGCTAGGTGAATGGACTCTTCCCCCTCTCCTATCCATTAGCGTTGAATCGATGCGTTGTAAACCACGGGCATTTGGTGTTTCCATTTTTCCCATGTGCCATCGTTAATGATTAACTGCGACATGAAGTGGGCAACATTAATCCGGCTCGTTTTACCCGCATCAAAAATGGCACTGCGAATTGGAGATGCATAGGCATCATATTCAGTGACAGATTCTTCATCGATGAGACTATCGGGACGAACCGCAGCCCATTCGATCAACTGTTGATTGACGCCAAAACTCGATTGCAAATATTTTGCAGCACCTTCGTTGTCGGCATGCGGTGGTAGCAAGTGCCTTATCAATCCAATGACAAAGGATTGTGCTAACGAAACCTTTTCACCCGCATGCGTATTCTGATTTCCGGTGGAATTCATTAAGATATATTTTACGGGGACGTCTGGTGCGGCTTTCTCAATTGCGCCGCATAAGCGTTGAGCCGCATCGGTCACTAAACGTCTAGGGTGACCAAAGAGCCCTTTAAAGGATAAGTTGTGACCAAGGCATGAGGCCACAGCACGACACCCTTGAACGTGCTTCAATAGTTCTGCGTCTGTCATCTCCAATAGGCTCGCCTCAGTGATCATTAGCTGATCGTTTTGCTTTAATAAATCTGGCAAACGATCCACCGAGCGGACGATGATTTTCACTTTTTCTCCTTGAGCGAGCAGTTGCTCGACCAATAAACGTCCTGTTGCCCCACTGGCTCCAACAACGAGAGTAGTCATAGCGCTGTTCTCCAAATATCAATTCATTGGCAACGACTATACTTATGCGATAATGCGATGCATATTGCTGTTATCGCATTATTGGTATGCGTATTTGTATGAACTGGAAATCTGTAAACTTCGATTGGAACCGCACTCGCGCATTTTTGGTTACCGCGGAAGAGGGCACTTTGTCTGCTGCAGCAAAGGCGTTGGGGGTGACACAGCCGACGCTGAGCCGCCAAGTTGCTGCGTTCGAAGCAGAGTTGGGCGTCACCTTATTTGTAACCAATGGTAACCAATGGGGTCAGACTCCAATACCGCTACCTTAAGCTCTTATCTGCCTGTTTTTATCAGTTTCTGGCAGGCTATTTCCCTAGGCTCTTTGAGTAACGGGTAGGCTTTTGGCCTTTGCTTGATCGCCCGTGGTTGCGGCATTCTCTTTCTTTTCCCGATTTTTGTTGAAGCAATCGCTTTGAGTAAACAAACGCCATAAGTCTCCACTGATTGCTTAATGAGGTGCATACCTCTGCGAACGGTTTCATCAAGCAATTGGATCGTTGCCTTTACACTCAATAAGCGCGGCAATTGACGATGTCTGTGCGCCGCCTGAGCGATATTTGTACGGATCAGATTG
>JBALTG010000154.1:0-10021 GCA_036964625.1 Motiliproteus sp. | reverse complement strand
CTACTGCGGCAAACCCGAATTTGGTCATATTTTCACGATCACCCTCGTTAAATAGCACGCTATTAGCCTCGGATGATCGAAAAATATGCCTCAAATCGTATTTCCCTCGCTACGATCGGCCAAGCCCGACAGGCTCCTAGGCCTCTCGCTCGACCATTCACCACTCTGAAGCATCACATACAAAAAAGGTTATAGCCAAAACTATAACCTATTTCGCATTTTATCCCTGCGGAAACAAGGCAGTTAGCCGGGTCGCCAGCATCATATCCCCAGACACCTTTAACGTTCCGGCCATAAAGGCCTGCATACCATCCGTTTCACCGCTGAGGATCTCCGCGAAGGTTTCATCATCCATCGCCAGGGTGGCGTTGGGTTCAGCATGCTCACCGGCGCCGAGAGAACACACACCGCCCTGAATGGCCACATAGTAGCTATCATCGCCGTCTAGCTGGTACTGGAATACCGCATCCAGGTCGCCAGCGGCGCTGGCATCAAAACGGCTAACCATGGCATCGAGTTGTTGTTGGTGAGACATCGGTTTTATCCTCGTAATCTTATGTAAAGAAATGATGTTAGGTGGATTAAACGCCGCCCGGACAGGGCGGCATTGAGTAAATTATTAGCAACAAAGCGCTTGTTAATCAGAGTGCGAAATCGTCGGCCGCCAGCGCCATCAGATTATCGGCGCCCGACGTCATCGTTTCGGCCAGGGTCCGGGTGCGCGGTAAAATACGGGCGAAGTAGAAGTTAGCCGTGGCCAGCTTGGCGTTATAGAACGCCGCTTCGCTGCCTCCCTGTGCCAGCTTCTGCTGCGCCACCTGCGCACTACGCGCCCAGAAGTAGGCCAGTACCGCGTAACCTGAGTACATCAGGTAATCGACCGACGCTGCCCCGACTTCATCTTTGTCCTGCATTGCCGCCATGCCGATCTTCATCGTCAGCTCACCCCACTCCTTGTTGATCGCCGCCAACGGTGCGACATAAGGTGCCATCTCGGCATTACCTTCCTGCGCCTGACAGAATTTATGCACAATCTTGGTGAAATTCTTCAGCGCCTCGCCCTGGCTCATCAAGACCTTACGCCCTAACAGATCGAGCGCCTGGATGCCGGTAGTCCCTTCGTAGAGCATCGAGATGCGTGAATCACGCACGTTCTGCTCCATGCCCCACTCGCTGATATAGCCGTGACCACCAAAACACTGCAGCCCCAGGTTAGCGGACTCGAAACCGACTTCGGTCAGAAACGCTTTGGCGATCGGCGTCAGGAACGACAACAGCGCGTCCGCCTGCTGGCGCTCTTCTTCAGAATCGGACAGTGACAATTTATCGACCTGCTGTGCCGCGAAATACACCAGCGCCCGACCGCCCTCGGCAAACGCTTTTTGAGTCAGTAGCATGCGCCGTACATCCGGATGAACAATGATCGGATCGGCAGCTTTATCCGGGGCCTTGACGCCGGTCAGCGAACGCATCTGCAGACGATCCCGGGCATAGGCGAGCGAGCCCTGAAAGCCCAGTTCGGCGTGAGCCAGTCCCTGCAACGCCGTACCGATGCGAGCGGTATTCATAAAGGTGAACATACAGTTGAGGCCTTTGTTGGGCTGACCGATCAAAAAGCCCTTGGCGCCGTCAAAGTTCATCACACAGGTGGAGTTACCGTGAATACCCATCTTATGCTCGATCGAACCACAGACCACCCCGTTGCGATCAGCCACCGCACCCTCATCGCTGACATTGAACTTGGGAACGATAAACAGCGAGATCCCCTTAGTTCCTTCAGGCGCGCCCGGCAGTCGTGCCAGGACGATATGGATAATATTTTCGGCCATGTCGTGCTCGCCCGCCGAGATAAAGATCTTGGTGCCGGTGATCGCGTAGCTGCCATCCGGATTCGGTTCAGCCTTGGTCCGCAGCATCCCCAGATCGGTACCACAGTGCGCTTCGGTCAGGCACATGGTGCCGGTCCAGCGGCCTTCGATCAGTTTGCTCAGATAGGTCTGTTTCTGCGCTTCAGTACCGTGCGCATGCAGGGTGTTCATAGCCCCATGACTCAATCCTGGGTACATACTCCACGACCAGTTAGCGCTTCCCACCAACTCATTGACAACGATCCCCAGCGACTCAGGCAAGCCCTGACCACCGAGTGCAGCATCATGTGCCAGCGAGGGCCAGCCGCCTTCAACAAAGCGCGTATAGGCTTCCTTGAAACCCTCAGGTGTCGTGACCACGCCATCGTTCCACTGGCAGCCCTGCTGATCACCGATTCGATTCAGCGGCGCCAGCTCCTGTTCGGCAAACTTGGCGCCCTCCACCAGAATCGCATCGACCATATCGGGCGTGGCGTCTTCACAACCCGGTAGACTGGCATAATGCTGCTCGGTATTGAGCAGTTCATTCATGACAAAGCGGATATCGCGCAACGGAGCTTTGTAGTCTGGCATGGTGGTCTCCCAGAGAGATGTCGTTAAAGTAGGTTTAACTCACGGCAACCGGCGCCGTAATCCAATACTGTAAGAATCGTTGAACGGCGTCTGAGTCACAATATCAAAACCCGCCCGATTGAGTAACATATTCAACCATTCTGTTACAACACACCGCCTTGTGCGGCGCAGCATATGCTCCTAGAACGCACCACAACGAAGAAGCATCTATCCAGAATCTTAGCCTCAGATGAACAAAAGCGCCCACAGGCAACGCCAACAACCTTATCCCAGGCAAAAAAGGCTATGTACTACTTAGCTGTTGTGACGAACAATAGTCTGTGTGGCTCGAGTCGGCCCAAGCAGATCACTTACGCTGAATTCATGCCTCCTTACATGATGATGTATATCAAACGGCGATAATTCTTTAACCTTTCTAAGATTTTTACCTATAGCCTGACTACGAGGGTGTTGCTAAGGTTTCTTTAGCCGTTTTTTCAGCTCTCTGATGAGGTATTAAGGGGGGTATGATGCATAAATTTGTGAACAAGAGTCCTGATTCTACTGCCAGAGAAACCGCATTTAGGATTGTTCTACCGCTGATATTACTGATCACTATTGTGATTGTCGTCATTCTCTCATTGGTATTCTACAGCACTCAAAAAGCGAACTTAGATACCAAGATTGCGGCTGAAAATAGCGTGCGATCAATCTTAAAAGACAGGCAGAGCCAACTCGCGACTCTAACCAAAGACTATTCCTACTGGGATGACACGATATTAAACGCTTTCTACGCTCAAAATCTTGAGTGGATCAATGGTAACCTTGGCAGTTATCTTACCAATACTTTCGGTATATCCGAGCTCCTTATCCTAGACAGTAAAAATAAAAGTATCTTGTCGCTTCAGGAAGGTTTGCCCGCTGACTGGACGGATACAAAAAAAATCACTGGGGGGCTTGAGGAGCTTATTATCCGTGCCCGCGAATCTGGACCGACGCCTATTCCAGTATCAGGAATATTGTTGATCGATGGCCTCCCTGCTTTAGTCAGTGCGTCAGTGCTTACCCCAGAGTGGGAGGACTCAAAACAGGTCCCCACACCACGACCGGTATTAGTACTTGCTAAGCGGTTCGATGAAAATAGGCTCGCGGAAATCTCCAAAAGCTTTGGCTTGGATGATTTTAGATTTCAGCGAGGCGAATTACCTCTCAGTCTACCCGACCTCTCATATCTTGAAGTACGCACGTTAGACGACAGCTTTCTAGGCAATTTAATTTGGGTTCCAGAGCAACCGGGCACTTCTGTTTTACACTACATCAAGAAGCCTTTGGCAATATCCTTATTTCTGGTTCTTATATTCGGAAGTTGGATAGCCAGAGTATCCATGCTAACTGCACGACGGTTGAGCGAGGCGCACCATATGACATCAAAGTTGACCTGCGCTATAGAACAAACTAACAGTGCAGTTCTTATCGCAAACCGGTCAGGAACGGTAGAATATGCTAATTCAGAATTTCTTAGAATGTTTTGGCATCATTCTGGTGAAGAAGGAAATCTAAAGTTATCGGAACTCCTCCCTACCGAAAGATATCCACGGTTGGGCCGCGCTTTTATGTCCGCATTCAATGAACAGAGCAATTGGGCCGGAGAAGTTGAACACCAGGCTATGGACGGTTCTAAATCTTGGATACACGCAACGGTCACACCCATCAAGAATAAAAATAAGTACACCGACGTCGTCTGTGTTGCTACCGATGTTACACATATGAAGGAAGCCTTTGACGAAATGGCTCACTTAGCATCTCATGATGTCTTGACGGGGCTTATCAATCGACGGCTTTTTAATGAGCTGTTTGAGCAAGCCGCGCAACTAGCTAAGCGTGATAGCAGCCGCGCTGCAGTTCTCTATATTGATCTTGACGGGTTTAAGGAGGTCAACGACACGTTGGGGCATGCCGTAGGAGATCAGTTACTTATTAAGATAGCTGAGCGCCTTAAAGATAGTGTTCGGGAGTCTGATGTAGTGGCCAGGTTGGGAGGAGACGAATTTATTGTACTCTTACATAATACCGATAACAGGTCAGATGTTGAGCAATCCGTGATAAGCATATTAACTCACTTGTGCAAACCTCTGAATATTTCAAATCCTCCTGTCTGCATAAGTGCCAGTGTCGGCATAGCCCGAATACCAGACGATGGGTTAGAGCCTAACGAACTAATACGAAAAGCGGACGTGGCGCTTTATAAAATAAAAAGAAGGGGTGGGAATGCCTACAGTTTTTTCTCTAAAGAAATGGATATACATGGATTGTCGAATAAAGGCTAAATAAGATTATTCATAGTTTGTTCTGATTTTCGCTTTCATCATATACTCCTAATATAAAGATGATCTTTATATTCTTAGCTATCTGTATAAACTGTAAATTCAAGATCAAAATCTGCACCGTTGAAGGTTGCTGTATCAACCTCTGGCAAGCAAAGTATCTGCGTCCGTTCTGTGTCCCGTCTAATAGATGGTCGCTTCTCCCGACCTACCAATAACGAAATTATCTAACAGTATCTAAGTGTCGGTAGAGGAGTCTGCCCGCATAGAATCTGATACAACAGCTAATTACGACATAGCAAAAAAACCACGGCTAGAGAGCCGTGGTAGTGGATTATCGATAACTCCTGATAGCTCCAGGACCCTGCTACTTACGCCACCCGCCATCAAGCATCAGACAGCGTGCAACAGAGCAGCAGAATCCGGAGTGACAGGCCCGATCAGATCCGCTCGATAACGGTCGCAACCCCCTGCCCCATACCGATACACATGGTCGCCAGGCCCAGAGCCCCCTGGCGCTGCTCCATCACGTTGAGCAGGGTAGTGATGATCCGCGTACCCGAGCACCCCAGCGGATGCCCCAGGGCGATGGCGCCGCCGTGAAGGTTAACTTTCTGCTCCATCAGGTCACGCAACTTGAGATCCTTAAGCACCGGCAACGCTTGCGCCGCGAAGGCTTCGTTAAGTTCGATAAAGTCCAGATCCGCAACCGTCAGCCCCGCCCGTTTCAGCGCAATCTTGGTCGCTGGCACCGGGCCGTAACCCATGATGGCCGGATCGCAACCTGCCACCCCCATCGACCGAATCCGCGCCCGCGGAGTGATTCCCAACGCGCGCGCTCGGGCACCCGACATCAGCAACACGGCCGATGCGCCGTCAGACAGTGCCGAGGAGGTTCCGGCGGTTACCGTGCCCCCCTTGGGATCGAACACCGGGCGCAACCCCGCCAGCGATTCCATGGATGTTTGCGGACGAATCACCTCATCGATCTCGATCAGTCTCTTAAAGCCATTATCATCATGGCCTTCAACCGCGATCAATTCGTTAGCAAAACCACCCGCCAGCGTTGCCGCATGTGCTTTCTGGTGCGAACGCACAGCAAAGCCATCCTGCTGCTCACGACTAATGCCATGCAGCTTGGAGAGCATCTCGGCGGTCAGCCCCATCATCATCGAGGCCTTAGCCGCGTGCTTGCTCAGCGACGGCGTGATATCGACCCCATGAGTCATGGCCACATGCCCCATATGCTCGACGCCACCGACCATAAACAGATCGCCGTTACCGCTCATGATCGCCTGGGCTGCCGTGTGCAGCGCTGACATCGAGGAACCGCAGAGGCGATTGACGGTTTGCGCCGGCACCGTATTGGGCAAGCGACTCAGCAACCCGACCGCACGGGCCACGTTGAAGCCCTGCTCTTTGGTTTGGTTAACACAGCCCCAGATCAGGTCTTCGACCTCGGCCGGATTAATTGCCGTGTTGCGATCCAGCAGCGCATCAACCAGCACCGCCGATAGCTCATCAGCACGTACATGGCGAAACGCACCGTTCTTAGTCCGTCCCATCGGGGTACGCACGGCATCCACGATCACCGCATCGGTATCTTTATAACTCATCTCTGTATCCCCCGGTTAAGCGTAGAAGCGCTGGTTAGCAGCGGCCATGGAACGTAGTTTTTCAGTCGGCGTATACAGATTACCCAGATCAGCAAACTGATCAGCCAACTGGCAAAACGCCTCCAGACCCAAAGTATCGATATAGCGCAACGCACCGCCTCGGAACGGAGGAAAACCGATACCGTAGACCAGACCCATATCCGCCTCTGCAGCGGAGTCCACAATGCCATCTTCCAGACAACGCACCGTCTCCAGGCAGAGCGGCACCATCATCACCGCCACAATCTGCTCGTCGCTCAACTCACGCTTAGCGATTACGACCGAATCCAGCAGCGCCTGAATCTCCGGCGCTGGCTGCTTGCTCGGCTTACCTTTCTTATCGAGCACATAGTTGTAGAAGCCCTGCGAATTCTTCTGCCCCAGACGCCCCTGCTCGACCAGCAGCTCGATCGCACTCTTGCGCTCACTGGCCATCCGATCGGGGAAGCCTTCGGCCATCACTCCGTTGGCATGAACTGCGGTATCCAGCCCCACCACATCGAGCAGATAACCCGGCCCCATCGGCCAGCCAAAACGCTCCATCACCTTATCGATTCGCGCCAGCTCAACGCCCGCCTCAAGCAGTTTGGTAAAACCGCCAAAGTAGGGGAACAGAATCCGGTTAACCAGGAAGCCCGGGCAGTCATTGACCACGATCGGGGTTTTACCCATCGCTAACGCATAAGCAACGGTCGCGGCGATCGCCTGCTCGCTGCTCTTCTCACCCCGAATCACTTCAACCAGCGGCATCCGGTGAACCGGATTGAAAAAATGCATTCCGCAGAAATTTTCCGGACGTTGCAAAGACTCAGCTAAGCGGGTGATCGAGATGGTCGAGGTGTTGGAGGTCAGAATCGCCTGTTCAGAAACATGCCGCTCCACTTCGGCGAGTACAGCCCCCTTAACCTTGGGGTTCTCCACCACGGCCTCGACCACCAGATCGACGGTATTAAAGTCACCATAGCTCAGGGTGGGGCGAATCCGCCCCAGCGCCGCAGCCATCTTGGCCGCATCGATCCGGCCCCGGCCCAGTTGACCGGTGAGCAGACGTCCGGCTTCGTTCAAACCGCTCTGAATGCCGGTTTCGTTAATATCCTTCATCAGAATCGGCGTACCTTTGACCGCTGACTGATAGGCGATGCCGCCGCCCATGATGCCCGCGCCCAGTACCGCAGCCTGCTTGACCAGCTGCGCTTGCTTGGCGTAGGTACCGGCAACCTTCTTGATCTGCTGATCGTTCAGGAACAACCCGACCAGATTGGCGCAGACTTCGGTTTTAGCCACCTTAACAAAGGCGTTGGCTTCAACCTCCAGCGCCTTATCACGCCCCATCCCGGCGTGTTTCTGCATCACCTTGACCACCGCTACAGGCGCCGGATAATGCGGCCCGGCTTTACCGGCAATAAACCCCTTAGCGGTCTCAAACGCCATCATCGCATCGAGTTGACCCAGCTTTAGCGGGCTCTGCTTCTCGACCCGGCGCGCCCGGTAATCGAGTTTACCGGCACGACACTGAGCCAACAGATCCAGTGCTGCGTCACGCAATTTATCGCCAGCCACGACCGCATCGGCAGCGCCTTCGAACAACGCCTTATCGGCCCGTTTTTCGTTACCCGTACAGATCCACTCGATGGCATTATCGGCACCGATCAGACGCGGCAGACGTACGCTGCCCCCCCAACCCGGGAAGATCCCCAGCTTCACTTCGGGCAGACCCACCTTGGCACTGTCGGCCATCACCCGGTAATCCGCCGCCAGGCAGATCTCAAAACCACCCCCCAGCGCCAGGCCGTTAATCGCCACCACGGTCGGACAGGGCAGGTCTTCCAGAGTATTAAAGATGCGATTGATCGCCATGTTCATCTCGATGATCTCAGCGTCTGACTTGCTGAAAACAGCACTGAACATGGTGATATCGGCGCCGACGATAAACGCGTCTTTGGCGCTGCTAATCAACACCCCGGCCAGCTCAGGCTGGGTCGCGAGCGCATCAACGGCGGCCTTCAGATCATCGAGGGCCTGCTGATCAAACTTGTTAATCGGGCTGCCTTGCTGGTCAAAACGCATCTCGAAGAGATTATCTTCCAGCGCGATGACCTGTATGGATTGTCCTTGGTAGATCATTATTTCACCCATTTCCGGTTATCCGAGTCGATCGGAGGGGACTGTTATTTTTTTGCTCAACATCAGGCACGTTACCTTGAATGCAGCATTATGCCTGCAGCATTGCGTTCCAAACAATATCAATAGCGTTCCATATCACTAACAAAAACGCCCTTCAAACGCCCTACCCAAGACCCAGATCCCGTGATTTTAAAGGCTTAACAACTTTAGCAGCGAATTCAAATAAACACCGAAACGGCGACAGATTAAGCAGCCATGGCGTTACATAGCTACTCACAACTCCTCACAACTACTCATAGCTGCTCATAGCTACTCATAACTACAGCACCCTGCGCCTATAGAGTCCGGGCGTCATCCCGGTCCATTTTTTAAACGAGCGAAAAAACGCGCTGGTCTCGTCAAACCCCATCAGCAGCGCGACATCGGTATTGCTCAGCTCAGGACAGTTCAGGTAGTTGGTAGCCGCTTCGCGCCGACACTCATCTTTAATCTTTTGATAAGAGGTCTGTTCAGCCAGCAACCGCCGGCGCAGAGTCGTCACCGACATATGCAACGACTCCGCGGCCTGCTCAGAGCTGGGCAGGGAGCGACTGAAATCCCGGCCGATCAGCGCCCGAACCTGGGCGCGCAAACTGTTATCACTATCGACCATCACCAACAGCTGATAAGGCGCTGTTTTAAGAAAGCCCTGCAGCGTCTGTTCGGTCTGTACCAGCGGCAGATCCATCTGGTTGCTGTCATAACGCAGTTGGTTGCTGGACTGGTTGAATTTGATCGGCGCCTGGAACAGCACCTCATAATCACCGACATCATCGGGCCGTGGAAAAGTAAAGTGCACCGCTGCCAATTTCACCCGCCGCCCCACCAGCCAGCTCTGGAAATGATGCCACGCCGACAACACGGTCCTGATAGACGTAGTGCTGTAACTGTCGAGAATCTGCTCAAACTCCTGCTGCGAAACGGTCGACAGCGGTGCCAGCGACACCCTCGCCTGCTTGCCGCGCAACTCCAGTGTAGGCTTGGTTCTTGCCCCACGACACAGGTCGTAGAATTCACTGCAACGCTGCAGCGCATCACCTAATTTGACGCAATGGATGCAGCACAGACACATCATCCTAAAGGTGCCGTTGGGCACCTTGCCGCCGCTGGGCATGCCGTAGGATTCATCGCGCATCAGCCACATCGCTTTCTGATACAGCTTGCCGTACTTGACCGCCGACAGCTCGGGCTGCTGCAACTCCAGCGGGCTGATATCGGCCAGCTCAAGCAACTCTTGCAGCTCCTTGGGATTGCTCTGCAACGATTTAAGTAGCGAACTGACGTAAGACGCGGGGACGGTGACTTCGTTCAAGGATCGACCCTCTGGATAACTTCAAACCAACGATTTAACTGACACTTTCGCCCATAACACCCCTAACACAGTGACAGGTCAAGCCTTTAGTGAATTTCATGACAACGCAATAACTAACAATTTGAACGACTGCAGCCGGCTGCATGG
>JBALTG010000153.1:0-10082 GCA_036964625.1 Motiliproteus sp. | reverse complement strand
CATCGTCAGTAGCCAGGAGCTGGCGCTGACGATGATTTCGCCACCTAAGGCCGCCTCATCGGCCAGTACGATCTGAATGTTTTGTACATCATTGACGTCTTGCAGGCGTAGGATAAGGTCACTGGCTGTCACCGCAGCAAAGGATAGATCGGCAGATAAAAGTAGTCTCGGCTCCAGCGGTTCAAACACAACCGGGCGCGGCTTAGGAAGAGAGACAAAGGGTTGGCGCTCTTTGAAGAGGGCTCTCCCCTTCAGGCCCATGCGCATTTTTTGCATCAGCGCACTTAGTTGAGGAAACGTTTTTTTCGGTGAAAAAACACCCTCAGCCTGCCCAAATGGAAAAGCCATAAATCCTACCCCTTGCTTGTTCTATTAGCCGAAAAACCTACAGCAACACACTGTAGGTCAAGGTCTATCCGTATGCTAAGCGCTCATGGTAAGCGCTACATCAAGCAGTACCAGCAGGTTCGAGATCTTCCAGCGATGACGTTTTTTCGCCCGCCAACGCGGCAATCTCTGTATTTTCCAACGACACAGAAACGCGCTCCATCATGTCGGAAAAGTTCTTCATCGAGTACAGGTGGATATAGATCAACTCCAACGCCCCCATCTTGGCCAGCTCAGATAGAGTTTCAGGCGCCAGCGCGTTCAACTTTTCACGGCTAACAGATTGAAATCCGGTGAGAGACAGCTGCTTCCCAGATTTGAGTTTGATTTGAGCCTGCATTGGTTCCAACAACTCAAGCTCTACTAGCTTGTCGCAGAACAACTGGGTGCGGTTGTATTCAGTCTGGTATTCCTTCAGAAAATTGAGCACCCCATTGAGGTAGTCGGTACGCTCTCCCTCTTTTTCACTGAACAAGCGATTGCCCTGACCCTTCTTATTGAGGCCCGCATAATCTTCATCAATGCATAACGTGAAGGTCTTCCCATCATCACCACTAGAAAAAACGAAGGGGTAACGGCGCACAAAAGCAGGAATATATTTAGAAGACCATTTGCCAGCATTATCGACATACAGATTGGAATCGTTTTGGATGCCCAGAACGGCAGACGGAACGACCTTCTTGCCGTCACCCGCAAAAATCAAGGTGTATTCGGCCGCAGCTTTGGCAAACTCAACCGCCATCACCGGCGCGGAGTTGGTATTGGCCGCGAAGCCGAAATCTCCTGTGTTTTCAACCCCCCAGTCACGGTGACGCTGAAGGTTGATAGGGGTTGCAGAGGTGTAAAAAAGCAGTTGGTTGCTCATATTGATATGTTCCTAACTTTAAAAGCAAAATATCTGCTACCTGGATCGAGCGCTCACCAAGCAACAGTCCCTTTATTTTTTCTTCGTCTAGATACATACACTTACAGTTACCAGGGGAGCGGCAAGCAAGCCTCCCAACCAACCCTCAAACTGAGGCGAGCCTCAATAACAACTTATAGCCAGAGGATTCAGGGCAACACATGATGCCGCATCGGAACGAATCGACTGGATGAAAGAATGAGCTTAATGCTTGTTGGCTAGCCTTACTGGGATACGCAGCCCGCTGATGCCAAGCAATCATCATTCCAGAAACCATAAGATACTGATAAAGATGAATATTAATAAATCAATCGGAAGTTATTTTAGATAACTGTAAAAATAACTGACATATATCTATTAACATTCATGATTATACAAAGGCACTATCACCGCCAATACTCCACGATGTAGGAAGATATAGCCGCACCGACTAAGATGGCCCTGCCCTGTTAGCCATTTCAGCTTAGTCACGATGCAACAATGCATGGTGCTGTGTCACAACTATAGATCGGGATGAAAGCAACTCTCTGGCAACCCACATATGCTCGATCTTAGACATTAACTGATCGGTACGACAACCGTACAGGCGCACCAAAAACTGGCTAGTTTTATCATTTAAAACAAAAGGATAATTAAATAAAAAGGGGCGACCATAGAGCTTAGGGTTTAACCCCATCAGAGGCACTTTTATCAGAGACAGCGCATTACCACCCATTGCGCTCTCAATAGAATCGAAGCGAACATTATTGATCGCATTGATTGTTTCTAAAAACCGCACAGGCGCTACACTGTATTTCTCGCAGAGTGAATCGACCAGTAGCATCTTCTGGTACAAACTGGCATCGTCCAAATACAGATAACAGACATCATCTTCGACCGCATCAATGATGATCTCTTCAAAATTAATTTTTTTACCCAAAAATCGAGAGATTTGGTCGGGCATTCGATCAAATTCAGGGGCATCTCCAGCGTATTGGCGGGTAGCCCCCTTTCGCGATAGTTTATGAACACATTGCTCATTGCTATCTAGGACGTACAGTTTGATATCGCCAGTAGCCGTATCAAAAGAGACATTAAACAGACGTTCTCGTTCGACATACTCGGGGACATCAACAAAACCACATTCGTCAAAAATAAAGCTTAAGTCGTACATTGAATGGTTACCCTCTTCCGGCTAACAGCTTTCGGCGAACTAAAACACGAGTCCCTACCCGCGAGGCGTTGCGACCATGTCCTATGACACCAGCCCACTGATTTTCGAAGAACATTCTGCCGTGTTAGCCGAATGGTGGCAGCGAGGGCTGCGAGGCAAAACACTGGTCTATCTGGATGCTCATCTGGATTTGCAATACATCACCCCCCTTCGCCTGAAAAAGCTGCTTGATGCCGACTCGATTACAACGGTTCGTTCACTAGAAAAACCTTCGCACTTACTACCTGATGGCGATTATGTTCATAGTCTAGAAAACTTTCTCTATCCAGCAAGCAGGCTCGGGATTATCGACCATCTGATCTGGGTGGCTCCTCCTCACATTGAGGTTGGGCTATCCCCTTCTGTTATCGAACATGTACAGCAGATGGACAGCATCACGTTCAAAGAATTAACCAGTTTCAAACAATCAGAAGGAGGCTGGATTGAAGGTAGATTAGCCGGACTCCACATCACAATCTGCCGCTTAGAACACTTATCTTTTATAGACCTTCCCTCCGAACTACTGCTAGATATAGATACCGATTTTTTTGTCACATTGCCTCAGGATCACGCCTGGATAGATCCAGCGAAAGCCTACTATCTTTTGCAAAAAGCCATTCTAAAGCCGGACCTTATCACAGTATCTCGTTCAGTCAGCAGCGGTTTTATGCCGCTACGCTACCACTATTTTGCTGATTATCTCAAAGCACTTTTCGAGCAAGATCAACCAGTAGCAGCCCATTTCGAAACACTGTTGCAGTTGGATCGCAGCAATGAAAGCCGTCCCCTCACTTATCAACAATGCATCCACGAGCTACAGCACCACCCTCATTGTGCTGCCACGCATTATCTCTGTGCCAGATACGCAGCTAACCCTGAATCACATCTCATCGATGCAGCCAAGCTATGCCAAGCCTACGCGGATGATCCATTTCAGATGGCCAGCGAAACTGCGAATCGGCACCTCGAAACGCCCGTCAGCGAACTGAATCGGCTTGCTCATATCCTAGCTCAATCGCCACCTATCGCGGGTGATATTCGGTTTGTCGCTCTCGGTCTAGCCTATGCTGAACGTGGTATAAGCGACCACGCATTACACTGCTACCAGCTGTATGGCCTCCCCCACCCAGCACTGGCTTTAGCAATCGCCGAACAACTAGCGGGAGACACCAATCATCCACAATTATTCGGCTTACTCACTACCGCAATAACTGAAGACGCTTCGGCCCCACTCGCCCACCAACTATTAGCAAGGTTTCATGTAAATATAGGGAATATCGACGAAGCAAAAGCGCAATTCGAAAAAGCTCACGCCCGGGCTCCAGCTTGGTTAGAACCCTTGCGAGGCTTAGCCACTCTACACGCTAAAACAGAGCCTAACGGCACGACAAACCTGTTTGCGATTAAGTTGTCTGAACAGATCCACGCGTTACGCATGCTGCTGACTGCATGAGCTCAATTTGTGCAGTATTCAGACAACATATCGCCCATGATATTAGGGATATACCAATATCTAAACATCCACCCCTCCCCCAACACACTGTGTCATTTTAGTAAGACATGGGAGTCGACTAATTGATTATGATGGGTGACAACTATCCTGACACAGGGGGTTAGAGTTATCGCTACCTAAAACAGTTCTGCATCCGAATTGGCAATTTATTTATACAAAGAATAGCATTATAACAATAAGATAAAGTAACCAATGCATCTTATTTATCACCAAGTTGCCTCAGTAATAATCCGCTTAACAGGCGACTGCAACGGCAAGGTCAACCTGAACTCCGAGCCCGGTTCCCGGTTGACCACATCCACCTTTCCCCCCATCCCCTGCGCCAACTGCTGGACCAGGGCCAGACCGATACCGGTACCGACCGTTTCGCGGGTCAGCTCGGTTTCTGAGCGATAAAACAGTTGGAAGATTTTCTTCATCTGACCCAGGGGGACGCCGGTGCCGTAGTCACGGACGCTGAAAACGGCACTGTCGGTTCCGGCCAGGTGGGCCTCTATATCCACCGCCCGATTCTCGGCCTTGACGGAGAACTTGATGGCGTTATCCACCAGGTTGATGATCAGCTGGATGAAAGCGTCGGCATCGACCCGTACTAGGGCACCATCGGCCCCCACGCCGGTCTTCAGTCGGAGTTCAAAATCGGCGCGCTCAGCCTGAGAGGAGACCTTGGAGCGGACGCCGTCGAGCAGGGTCGCGACGGCAATAGAACGGAGGTTGAACTCCAGGGCGTTGCGGTTCATTCGCGCCAGCTGCAGCACATTTTCTATCAGCCGTGACAGTCGCTCACTCTCCTCGAAAATAAAGTCGTAATAGCGCTGCTTCTTCCCCTCGTCGGCCCAGCCAGCCTGCAGCATCTCGCTGTACATGCGGATGGAGGTAAGCGGCGTTTTCAGTTCGTGGCTCACCGAAGAGACGAAGTCCTGCTGCTGCCGTGCCAGCTCGATCTGGCGCATCCCCAAGCGGTAGAGCAACAGGCAGCCAACCGAAAGCACCAGCGCCAGCGCCAGGGTGACCCAGCCAATCACGGCAGCTCCCTGCCCGGCTGGCAGTTGCTGGCTGCTGTAGATCAGCGTCAGATCACTGAAGGGCGCCCCCAGACGGGCCTGATAGAGCCGCTCGCCGCCAGCGGCCAGGCTGCTGCGGTAGACCCGATGCCCTTGGCCACCGAAGGCGGCCAGCACACTATCACGATAGGCGACGATCAACTCGCTGCTCTGGGAGAGCCCGGTATCACGAAAGCCGGTGCCGATCAGCCCTTGCAGAAAGGCCTGCTGCTCGACGATCGCCCCCTGAATATAGCGCTGCCCCTCGCGCCAGACGTTGCGATAGAGGACGAAATGGCCACTCGCCATCAGTCTAAAATCGAAGGGGTCGATATCACTCTCTAACATGGTGATCTTGATCTCCGGGCGACCGGCGACGATCTCCTCCGGCAGGGCGCCCTCCTGCTTGGCCCCGTGCAGCGCGCTAAGCTCATCCCGATAGACCGGTACCTGGGCGATCGGCAAAGCGCTCTGCTCTTTGCGGCTGATTCGTTTCTTCTGGCGTGCCTGCTGATTAAGATTATAGGCCTCGGGGGCGTCCCCCTGGGCTTCATAACGGCTCCCAAGTTTAAGATCTTCGACCCGCCCCAGAACACCTGGAGCAACGGACTCTTGAGAGGCATGCTGGGAATCATCGGACTCCACGGAGGCATCGAACAAGCGCTGAATCTCTGCTCCTGGCCTACGGGACCGTTCCTCGCTTTCAGCCAAGGCCCCAGCGACGGACGACGAGCGATCCAGACCCACCGGCCGCGCTGCCTTGTTGAGCCGGGACTCCTGGTCGAGCTGGGGCCCCTGTGACGCCTGGCGTCGATCGCGTTTAGCCAGGGGCGCGATGGCGTCCGACGCGTCCTTTCCGCCACCACTGGCCTGCACCAAGTGGTTCTGCTGAAGAATCTGCTGCAACCGGCTTGCCAGCGCCTGCCGCTGGGACAGCTGTCCGGCGGAGATGCCATAGTCGCCGGCCCGGGACGCAGGTTGCGGCAGCAATGGCGTGCTGTAACCACTGTCGGCATTTAGCTGGAAATAGCCGATCAGGCCTGGAATGGCAGACCGGACCGGAAAGGCGGAGAGAGGCGAAGGCTGCAGATAGTTGCTGCGCGGGTCACCGCTGACCACCAGAAACCCGTACTCGGCGAAGGAACGCTGCTCCTCCCCGGCCATCAGCGCCCCGAAACCATTGTCGATACGCGCGGTCAGTTCCTCCGCCAGGCCCCGATACTGATGGAACGCCTCCCATTTCAACTGGCTATAGGCCTGGCGCACCAGGATCACCGTGGGAATAGCCAGGGACAAAAAAAACAGCAGCAGCACCAGCTTCAGCTTAAGTCTGCTGCCGATGCGATGCAAAAAAGCCGCCTTCACGCCGCCCCCACAGGATCAGTCAGCAGCCGATAACCGGCCCCGCGCACGGTGACTAGGTGACGCGGCTGTGCTGGGGCGGGTTCGATCTTACGGCGGAGTTTGGCGATATGGATATCCACGGTGCGGGTTTCTATATCCATCTGCTTGTCGTAGCCCCACACCTTGTTGAGCAACTCTTCGCGCGGCACCGGGCGGTCGCTGTGGGTTTGGAGGTATTGCAGCAGCTCGATCTCCCGGCGGGTGAACTGCAGCTTTTCACCGCCTCGATCGCCGCAGAGGTTGGCCAGGTCTATACGGGTGCTGTCGCCCAGCTGCAGCTGGCTGTCCATCGCCATGGCCGCCCGTGAGCGCCGCAGCACCGCCTGCACCCGCAACACCAGTTGGGCGACGGAGAAAGGCTTGGCCACATAGTCGTCGGCCCCCAGGCTCAGCCCCTGGATGATCTCCTCATCGCCGCTCTTGGCGGTGAGCATGATGATCGGCTGATCCTGGTCCTGTTCACGGATGCGACGGCAGATCTCGTAGCCATCCATGCCCGGCAACATGATATCCAGCAGCACCAGGTCATAGTGTCCGCTGAGCGCCCGGCTCAGTCCGCTGGGGCCGTCCTCGACCGCGTCGGTGTCGTAGCCGTGAAAGGTGAATACATCCACCAACCCGGCACGGATGGCGACCTCATCCTCCACCACCAGAATCCGCAGTTTTTTATCCATCAGTCCTGACCGCTCCTTAAGTTTGATCGCCTGCGCCTTGTGCACGTAAGGCCTCCAGCCTAGCACAGCCCCTCCGGGCCGCCGGTAAATGTTTTGTAAATCCAGCTCCGTTCTTTTTACACAAGGCGGCCTACAGTCTGGCCGCCGCGATTTCTAAACTGGAAGCCGGATCAACGGAATCTGAAGGCGGACAACATGGCACTGATCAATCGATTTATCCGACTCTTTCAAGCGGACTTGCACGGACTGCTGGATCGAATCGAAGAGCCCGAAGCGCTGTTAAAGCAAGCGTTGCGAGAGATGGCTGAAGAGCTGGTAGGCGCTGAACAACGGCTCAAGCGACTGCAGCAGAAACAGGAGCAACTGACCCGGCGAGGGGGCGAGCTGGAGCGTTCCCTGGCGCAGATGAGCGAGGAGCTGGATCTGTGCTTCGAGTCCGGCGGTGAGCCCCTAGTCCGCGCGCTGGTCAAGCGCAAGCTGGAGGCGCAGAAGCTGCTCGACGCCATCGATAGCAGACGCGACAAACATGCTCAGCGTAGCGGCGAACAGCAGGCGCAGCTCAGCGAGATGCGCACCCAGTATGAAAGCATGCAACAAAAGGTGGAGTTTCTGGCCGAGGATGCTCATGAGTCCGCGGGCAGGGATGAATGCGCCTGGCCGACGGCGGAGCTGCGGGTGGCCGATCAAGAGATCGAAATGGCGTTATTGCGGGAGAAACAAAGCAGGGGGTTGTTATGAAAACGCCAACATTGATGCAAGGCCTATTGGTCGCCCTGCTGCTGAGTTTCTGTGGCGGCGTGTTCCACACGGCCCTGAGCCTGGTCTGGCCTGCCGAAGCCGGCTTGCGCCTGGTGATCGCCCTGGTCGCCCTGGCCTACCTGCTCTATCTGCTGTCATCCAGTCGGGTACGCACCGGCCGGCTGGTCGCCACGGTTCTATGGGGACTGATCTCGGTGGGCCTCTGGTATGGCGCACCCTCCCTGCTGGCCTACACCCTGGTCCATATCGGCCTGATCTGGCTGGTGCGCTCGCTCTATCACTACCGCTCCCTGCTGCCCCTGCTAACCGACCTGGGGCTCTGCGCCCTGGGGTTATGCACGGCGCTCTGGGCGCTGTATCAGAGCGGCAGCCTGTTCCTGGCCTTATGGAGTTTCTTCCTGGTTCAGGCGTTGTTTGTGAGCCTGCCCGACCGCTGGCGCAGATCCCCAGGCCGGGGCGCCGATCCGCAGGATGACGATGCGCGATTCCAGCGCGCCAAAAGCACGGCGGACGCCGCCCTGTGCCGGCTCTCATCCTCGCGCTGACTCAACAGGACCTTATCCAGCCTTCTATTGGAACTACCTATTAGCACTACCTATTAGCACTACCTATTAACACTACGGGAGTCATTTCATGAAAACTAAAATCGTAACCGTCGCCGTCTTTACCCTGACAGCTGTCACCATCGCTCTCTACCCCATGGCCAAACACGTGCTCGCCAACGCGCTGCCCGTCATCCATCCGGTCGTGGCGCTGGCACTGCCGCCGAAGATAACGCCGGTGGCCCTTCCCGTGACCCATGTGGTCAACCAGCGCCCCAAGATCGAGGTGGTGTTTGTGCTCGATACCACCAGCAGCATGTCCGGTCTGATCGAAACCGCCAAAGAGAAGATCTGGTCAATCGCCAGCAGCATGGCCTCGGCCGACACCGCCCCCGAGATCCGCATGGGGCTGGTGGCTTTCCGCGATCGGGGTGACGCCTATGTCACCCGGGTGGTGGACCTCTCCACTGACCTGGATTCGGTCTACGCGACCCTGATGGACTTCCGGGCCCAGGGCGGCGGTGACGGTCCCGAGAGCGTCAACCAGGCCCTCTACGACGCCGTCCACGGCATCTCCTGGAGCCAGGATCCGAACAGCTACAAGGTGGTATTCCTGGTGGGCGACGCCCCGCCCCACATGGATTACCCCAACGAGGTCAAATACCCCGAGACCTTGTCCGTGGCGGCATCACGAGGCATTACCGTCAACACCATCCAGAGTGGTCAGCACGGCGACACCGTCAAACCCTGGAAAGAGATCGCCAGTCTGAGCCAGGGGCATTACTTCCAGGTGGACCAGGCCGGCAGCGCGGTGGCCATCGCCACCCCCTTCGATAGGCAACTGGCCAAGGTATCCAAGGACCTGGATGCGACCCGCCTCTACCACGGCACCGAAGAGGAGAAAGTGAAGCAGCGGGCCAAGCGCGACGCCACCGCCAAGCTTCACAAGGAGTCCTCGGAGGCGGCCCAGGCGCGACGCGCCACCTTCAACGCCTCGGCCAGCGGCGCCGGCAACTTTCTTGGCGAAAAGGAGTTGGTCGATGAGGTGGCTAGTGGCCGAGTGGACCTGAGCAGTATCGAGCGCGACCAGCTACCCGAGCCGATGCAGGCGATGTCGCCGGCCGAACAGCGCATCCATATCGACACTAAGGCCAAGAAACGGCAGAAACTGCAACAGGAGATCAAGGACCTGGCGCGCCAGCGAAAATCCTACCTCGACCAGCAGGTAAATAAACTGGAAGGCGCGGACGACTCCCTCGACTACCGGATCTTTGGCGCAGTCCGCGAGCAGGCTGGCAAACGCGGCATCAGCTACGAGACTAAGACCCCGGCGCTCTGAGTGCAGGTAGGTAGCAGGGGCGTTTGATCCCCCTGTTACCTATACACCAACGGCGAGCGTCGTATATGGCTCACATTGACCATGTGAATGGGAGGGTGACAACCGGCAGCACGAGACCGGCATACAGATCCCTCACGTTTTCCTGGGTACCGTTACAGCGCGATCCACACCGCCTTGGTCTCCAGAAAATACTCCAGCTGCTCCGGCCCCATATCTTTACCGATACCCGACTGCTTAAAACCACCAAAGGGGGTGTTGGAGTCAATCATGTCGTGGGTGTTGACCCAGACCGTACCGGCTTCCAATTTGCGCACGCAGCGGTGGG
>JBALTG010000152.1:0-10252 GCA_036964625.1 Motiliproteus sp. | reverse complement strand
AACTGTCTCAAATCGGTCTTCCCCTCGCTACGACCGGTCAAGTCCGACAGACTGCCTACGACCTGACAAGCCCGGCCTACCCCAGCGCAAAAAAAAACCGCCCGAAGGCGGCTTTTATATCTCTACAGGGGTATTACACGCTGTAGTAAAGCTCGAACTCAACCGGATGCGTGGTCATCGCGATGCGATCAACATCCGCCTGCTTCAACTTGATGTAGGCATCGATCGTGTCGTTGTCGAACACACCGCCCGCGGTCAGGAACTCACGGTCAGCATCCAGCGCCGCCAAGGCTTCTTCCAAACTAGCGCACACAGTTGGGATCTCCGCCGCTTCTTCAGGTGGCAGGTCGTACAGATCCTTGTCCGCCGCATCGCCAGGATGAATCTTGTTCTTGATCCCGTCCAGCGCAGCCATCATCAGCGCAGTGAAGCACAGGTAGGGGTTAGCCGCCGGATCTGGAAAACGGAACTCAACCCGACGCGCCTTGGGATTAGTCACGTAAGGAATGCGGATAGAGGCGGAGCGGTTACGGGCCGAATAGGCCAGCATAACCGGTGCTTCGTAGCCAGGAACCAGGCGCTTGTAGGAGTTAGTGGCCGGGTTAGCGAAGGCATTAACCGCCTTGGCGTGCTTGATCACACCGCCGATCGCGTACAGCGCCATATCGCTCAGACCACCGTAAGAGTCACCCGAGAACAGGTTTTGACCATCTTTGGAGATAGACATGTGCACGTGCATACCCGAACCGTTATCGCCCACCAACGGCTTAGGCATAAAGGTGGCCGTCTTACCATAGGAGTGCGCAACGTTGTGCACGCAGTACTTCAACACCTGCACTTCGTCGGCCTTCTTCACCAGCGTGTTGGCACCGACGCCAATCTCACACTGACCCGCCGTGCCCACCTCATGGTGATGCACTTCAATCTCCAACCCCATCGAGGTCATCGCATCGCACATCGCGGCACGCAGATCGTGCAGCGAATCAACCGGTGGCACGGGGAAATAGCCGCCCTTAACCACGGGACGGTGACCGATGTTGCCGCCCTCAAACACTTCGTTAGACGACCAAGCCGCTTCCTCAGAAGAGATCTTGTAGCCCGCGCCGGAGATATCGTTATGCCATTTTACATCGTCAAAGACGAAAAACTCGGGCTCAGGCCCGAACAGCGCGCTATCACCGACCCCGGAAGAGGCGATATACGCTTCGCAACGCGCGGCGATGGAACGCGGATCGCGCGAGTAACCCTGACCCGTGGTCGGCTCAACGATGTTACAGCGCACGATCACGGTGGCATCTTCGGTGAACGGGTCCAGCCGTGACGCGGAATCGTCCGGCAGCAGAATCATGTCGGATTCGTTGATGCCCTTCCAGCCCGCAATAGAAGAACCATCGAACATCTTGCCTTCAATGAAAAAATCGTCATTGACGTCGCTAGACGGGATAGTAACGTGCTGCTCTTTACCCTTAGTGTCGGTAAAACGCATATCGACCCAACGTGCTTCACTCTCTTGGATCAACTTCAGAGTAAGTCCTGACATAGAGATGTCTCCGCTTTCATTAACATGCGCACAATGACTGCGCTTCTGGATAATTCCGCAACCAGGTTCGGTCACAGCAAATTTACGGCTGATACAGCCGGCTACTCTTATACTTGGTGACCAGACTTAGCGACCAAACCTGATCATTGGAAAAGCAAGCACTATGCCAACACCCGCATTGTCGCCAAGCCCCGCACGGCGATAGGTAGTCCGCGCCCATCACCCCGACTACGCACCTTATCGGTGCAAAAACAACCCGGACGTCGCCTTTTGGTGCGAGATACAACCCTGCAAGCATAGTGACTTCAAGGCTCAATTCAATAGGGCAGATAAATATTTACCCGCTCAGACGGTTTTTTTTGCCTCCTTATTGCCCGAGCTAAGGTATAATCCACGATTTTTCCCCACGGGCCACCCCTGGCCGGAGCATTTCTGTGATTGAAAATTTACGTAACATCGCCATTATCGCCCACGTCGACCATGGTAAAACCACCCTGGTCGACAAACTGCTGTCGCAATCCGGCACCCTGGATCGTCGCGATGAAGGCGCCGAACGGATCATGGACTCCAACGACCAGGAGCGCGAACGCGGCATAACCATCTTAGCCAAAAATACCGCAATCACCTGGAACGACTATCACATCAACATCGTTGACACCCCCGGCCACGCCGACTTCGGTGGTGAAGTTGAACGGGTAATGTCGATGGTTGACTGCGTCCTGCTGCTGGTTGACGCCGTTGACGGCCCGATGCCGCAAACCCGCTTCGTAACTCAGAAAGCGTTTGCTCAAGGCCTTAAGCCGATCGTTGTGATCAACAAGATCGACCGCCCGGGCGCACGTCCCGATTATGTCATGGACCAGGTCTTCGAGCTGTTTGACAACCTCGGCGCCACCGACGAGCAACTCGACTTCCCAGTGGTTTACGCCTCGGCACTGAACGGCATCGCGGGCCTGGACCCTAGCGACATGGCCGAGGACATGACACCGCTATTCGAAGCGATCATCAAACATGTCCAGCCGCCCGTCATCGACGTCGACGGCCCGTTCCAGATGCAGATTTCGGCGCTGGACTACAACAGCTATCTCGGTGTTATCGGTGTGGGCCGCGTGGCCCGCGGCAAGATCAACACCAACGCCCCGATCAAGGTTATCGACAGCGAAGGCAAGATCCGCTCCGGCAAGATCCTTAAGATCATGGGTTATATGGGCCTGGAGCGCGTCGACATTAACACCGCCGAAGCGGGCCACATCGTCTGCATTACCGGTATCGACGGACTCGGCATCTCGGACACCCTGTGCCACCCCGACACCGTCGAGGCCCTGCCGCCGCTCAGCGTCGACGAACCCACCGTATCCATGACCTTCCAGGTCAATAACTCACCCTTCGCAGGCCAAGATGGCAAGTTCGTTACTACGCGTAACATCATGGAACGGCTCAATCGCGAACTGATCCATAACGTCGCACTGCGCGTTGAACAGGGCGATTCACCCGATAAATTCAAGGTTTCTGGTCGGGGCGAACTGCACCTGTCGGTACTGATCGAAACCATGCGTCGAGAAGGGTTCGAAATCGGCGTCTCTCGCCCCGAAGTTGTCCAGAAAATAGTTGATGGTGAAATCCAGGAACCCTACGAAATAGTCATGCTGGATGTTGAAGAGCAGCATCAGGGCTCCATCATCGAAGAGCTGGGCAAGCGTAAAGGCGACATGACCAACATGGAAGTGGATGGCAAAGGGCGGATCCGCCTGAGCTTCATCATCCCTTCACGCGGCCTGATCGGCTTCCGCAGCCTGTTCCTGACCATGACCTCCGGCACCGGCATCATGACCTCGATCTTCGATCATTACGGCCCGGTCAAAGAGGGCGAAGTGACCTCTCGGGGCAACGGCGTGCTGGTGTCGATGGTGTCAGGCAAGGCGCTGGCGTATTCGCTATGGATGCTGCAGGCACGCGGTCGCCTGTGCGTCGAGCCCAATATCGACGTCTACGAAGGGATGATCCTGGGCATTCACAGCCGCTCCAACGATCTGGCCGTCAACCCGATCAAAGGCAAGCAGCTGACCAACGTTCGCTCCTCCGGCACCGATGAAAACATTCAAATGACACCCTCGATCAAATTCACCCTCGAGCAGGCACTGGACTTTATCGAAGATGACGAACTGGTCGAGGTTACACCCCATGCGATCCGCCTACGCAAGAAGTTTCTTAAAGAACACGAACGCAAGCGTGCCGCACGTGGCGGCTGAGCACTAAATAAGTGATAATAAAAACCCCGCCCTCGCGGGGTTTTTTTTATGCACGGCCGAACACCGCAGGATCGAACCGGCGCACGCGCAATACGTAGCCCGACCGAATTCGGCCTTGAAACATCACCCAACCAGGATGGTTGCCAGAGCCCATGACGCATCGATTAAACTACGCCCTCACCCTGCTACTGGTCCTGCTTCTCGCAGGCTGTAGCTCAACCCCCAGCGACACCATGGCCCGCAAAGCGCAGTACTGGCCAGAACCCCCGGCCCTGCCTAGATTTGTGCACGAATTTAGCTTACGCAACAGCCTGGACATCCATCAGCTCTCCGAAGAGGAGAAGATGATGGCGTTTGTCAGCGGCACCGACAAAGAGGGGGTTCGGCTCGGCAAACCCTTTGCCCTGGTCGCCCGCCAAGGACGCATCTATATCACCGACTCCGCCATTAATCAGGTTCATGTGTTTGATATCCCCAGAAGCCGCTATTTCAGAATGGGGTATCGATTCGAGGGCGCGCTGGCAGACCCCAAAGGGATCGCCCTGGATCAGCAGGGGTTCATTTATGTGGTCGACGGTAGCGCCAAGCGCGTCGTCGTGTATGACGCCATGGGCCTGTTCAGCAAAGAGATCGAATTAGGCGATGACGTCACCAAGCCGACCGGCATCGCCGTCACCGCCGACGGCAACGCCCTGTATGTGGTCGATACCGGCGGCATTGATAGCGACGAACACCGGGTCATCCGCTACGCCAGCGACGGCACCCGGCACTCGGTCATCGGCACCCGGGGTAGCGCTGACGGCGAGTTCAACCTGCCCGTGGATGTCGCGCTGGGGACCGACGGCCTGCTGTATGTCCTCGATGCTGGCAACTTTCGGGTCCAGGTCTTCGATCAGGGGCAGTTCGTCCACAGCTGGGGCAGTGTCGGCAGCGGGCCGGGGCAACTGGCCCGACCGCGCTCCATCAGCACCGATGCCGAGGGCAACATCTATGTCAGTGACACCCAGTTCACCAATGTGCAGCTATTCAACCCGCAAGGCCAGCTGCTGCTCGCCATCGGCAAACGCGGCTTCACCGATGCCGATGGTGAGCTGACGCTGGTGGCGGGCATTACCCTGGATGAAACCGGGCGCCTGTTTGTCATCGATCAAAAAAACAGAAAAGTAGAGGCCTACCGACCGATCAGCGCACCGGAGGGCGCGCAAATCCTGGCGCAGTATGCCAGTGAGAAAGCCGCCCGGATCAAAAAGTACAAAAACCGCTAGCTGACCACCACTAGCTGACACCGATAACCAAACACGGGGCTGGCCGTCACAACCAGGCGCGGCCCGCCGCACCCCGCGCCGCATGGGATAACGCCCCATCATCCCTGCAAACCAACCCCAATCCGCTCAGATTAAAAACCGACCCACAGGGACGTGGGAAGTGTCTTAAATGCAGGAGCAATTTCAGACCGACCCACAGGGACGCGGGAAGTGTCTTAAATGCAGGAGCAATTTCAGACCGACCTACAGGGAGGTAGGAAGTGCGGCAATCCCGTCGGGAACGGGACGCGCCGACCTACGCCCCGGAACCCAGACGGCAAAAATCCCTGACTGTTACCAATCAGGGATGCTCTAAAAAGCCGCCAGGCGAAGACTCGCCACACGTGGACAGATACCGAAACAACCAGAACCGACCAGAAAGCGGCATACACCCCTCTCTGGTGGCAAACAGACTGCTTAACAGGGCCTGCTATTTGTTATGACAGGTCTGACAAACCGCGCTGCCATCATTGGCTATCCGCAGGAAGGTCGGATTGAACGCCTGCCCAGCACTCGGCGCCACGCCATGCGGGTCGTGGCACGACGCGCACTCCACCTCGGGACCCTCGCCGGTATTGTAGAAACGGATCTCGTTGGTATTGGCACGACCATCGGTATTGGTATCATAAAATTGCATCACGCCATTGGCACTGGTGGCTGTCGGGCCGTTAAAGTCATCCCCGACCCGCGCCACCGGCAAGTTGATACCGACCGGGTGATCGTTGGTCAGATCGGTGCCGAGCGCCGCGATGGTGAAGTCGGGGATGGTTGCGGTAAGCGGCGAATCCAGATCAGCGTTATGGCAGGCGAGACACCCTGTGTCGGTCAACCCCATATGGCTGCCAGCGGCCGCAGCGGTCCCGGTCGCACCGTTGTTAAGCTGAGCCTGCCAGTCAGCCGTTGTCAGCCCCGCATCCGCAGTATAACCGCCGCTACCGGGCATATTGAGGATCGCGTCCATCGCCAGGGTGCCGTCGTGGCACGACAGACAGGTCAGCGAATTCACCCCCGGCTGGGTGATCGCCGCGGTAATCGAGGTGGTGTTGAGGGTGTCGTAGGTCGTGTAGGGCGTGTTGCCGAGCGCACGGTTCCACAGTGGCGCACCGTCGGTGTTATTCGAGCCGTGCGGGGTGTGGCAGTAGACGCAGACCGCGCCGTAGTCATTCCGATACTGCAGCATCTGACCCACGGCATTGCCTTCAGTGACAGTGCTCTGGGTTAAATTATGCCGGGTGTTCATCACACCGCCCTGCATGGTAAACGCGGTGTAACCATCTTTCGGAGCCGCCCAAGCAAGCATCGCCAGCGCACCGACACCCAGGATGCCCACCTTCAATATAAACTTACTCATTGTCATTAGTAGTCCTTCCCTGTCACTAAAAAAAGTTCCCTATACACGCGCCCAGGTGCCGATGCACGCACGCTCATAGGTACGACTCAATTCCGCCAACTGCAGGTATACCTAACAACAACATAATGAAGACAGACCATCGCTACAGATCATTTAATACATTAAAAACCATAAATGCTTCTGGCGCAGAACTTTCATTCTACTGGCGGATTGCACAAAATGCCAACACTTCCAGACCCAAGGCCGCTATACCCTTCAAATATTAAGGAATTATTAACAACGATTAAGAAAATATCACTCCGTCAGACGACCACCCGGCCCCGAATTAAGGCAAACACCGGCGCTTTGATGGCCCCCGCCCGTTATCTCTTATACTATCGGGTGATATGTCGGCAGGAGACGACCATGCACAGCCTTTTTCCCGAGATCCAACCCTATCTGCAGCAGCAGCTGCAGGTCGACCCGCGCCACCGCCTGTATCTGGAAGAGAGCGGCAACCCCCAGGGCCAACCGGTGCTGTTTGTCCACGGTGGCCCCGGGGGGGCCAGCAGTGACTTCGCCCGGCGCTTTTTCGACCCGGAAAAATACCGCATCATCCTGTTTGATCAGCGTGGCAGCGGCCGCTCCACCCCCCATGCCGAACTGCGCGATAACACCAGCGCGCATCTGCTGGCCGATATGGAGGCGATCCGCAGCCATCTGAGCATCGACAGCTGGTTACTGTTCGGTGGCTCCTGGGGCTCGACCCTGAGCCTGCTCTACGCCCAGGCTTACCCGGCGCGGGTCAACGGCCTGATATTGCGCGGCGTCTTCCTCTGCCGCGCCCAGGATATCCGCTGGTTTTATCAGCAGGGTGCCAACCAGATCTTTCCCGATTACTGGAAAGAGTACGCCGAACAGATCCCCCTGGCGGAGCAGGATGACTTTGTCGGCGCCTATTACAAACGCCTCACCGCCCCCAACGAGATCGCCCGCATGGCGGCGGCTAAAGCCTGGTCCTGCTGGGAGGCGCGCTGCTCGACCCTGAACCCGAGCCACAGCCTGGTGAATCATTTCAGCGACCCCCATGTCGCGCTGGCCATGGCGCGCATCGAGGCGCACTACTTCGTCAACCAGGCGTTTATTGAGCCCAACCAGATCCTCGATCAAGCCGACCGCATCCGCAATATCCCGACCATCATCGTCCACGGCCGTTATGACATGGTGTGCCCGGTCAATCAAGCCCTCGCGCTCTATGACCGACTCCCCGAAGCCGAGCTGCATATCGTGCGCGATGCGGGCCATTCGGCGCTGGAACCAGGTATTACCGACAACCTGATCAAGGCCACCAACCATTTCGCGCTGCGCCTGGCCTGAACGATTAAGCGCATGCCCGGTTAGTCAGTTAGCCTGTTAACCAAGGGGAGGGGTGGCGCGTGCATGCGCCACCTGTTAACTCGCCGGGTTAATCACCGATCCAACCTGACGCTCGCTAACCGCACTCTCGCTAACCGCACAGCCACCCACAAGGAACCCCATGCGCGCCCTGATCCAACGTGTTAGCCAAGCCTCGGTCACTATTGATAACCACCTCCACGGCCAGATCGGCCCCGGTATCCTGCTGCTACTCGGAGTGCAACGCGGCGACGACCGGGCGGCGGCCGACAAACTGCTGAACAAGGTGCTGGCCTACCGCATCTTCAACGACAGCGATGCCAAGATGAATCTGAGCCTGACCCAGACCGGCGGAGGGCTACTGATCGTCTCCCAATTCACCCTGGCCGCGGATACCGGCAAAGGCCTGCGTCCCGGTTTTTCCAGCGCCGCGTCGCCCGCTCATGGCGAGGCGCTCTACGATTACTTTGTCACGCAGGCACGCAGCAGTCGGGTCCCGCTCGCCACGGGGCAGTTTGGTGCCGATATGCTGGTGGCGCTGGTCAATGATGGCCCGGTGACCTTTATGCTCGAAAGCTAAAACCAACCAGTCAAATATTGATTCTGACTGATCAAATAACATAATAGAGAGCAGAATCTAATTTTGAACAATCAAATAATACTTAGAGCAAATCATTTCTTTAGCAGCCACTTCCCGGGGCTACTGGCGTGTACCACGGTTGGCCTCGCGGCGGGCTTCCTGTCCGACCACTACGGCGGCCCGACCATGCTCTACGCCCTGCTTCTGGGGATCGCCTTCAATTTCCTGTATGAAAACGCGCGCACCCAACCCGGCATCGAGCTCTCGGTCAAATCGGTGTTACGCATCGGGGTGGCGCTGCTGGGGTTTCGCATGTCGCTGGCGGCGGTGGTTGCGCTGGGCTGGCCGCCGGTGTTGCTGGTGGTCGGGAGCGTGATCGCGACGATCGGTTTTGGCGCTTTTTGCGCCCGTTTTATCCAACGCGACAGCCGCTTCGGCTTACTCACCGGCGGCGCAGTCGCCATCTGCGGCGCCTCTGCGGCACTGGCCATTTCGGCGCTGTCGGCAAAGACTCCGCAACACGAGCGCGACACCCTGTTCACCGTGATCGCAGTCACCGCCATGAGCACCCTGGCGATGGTTATCTACCCGCTGGTTGCGGCGTTTCTCGGCCTCAGCGAGGCCGCCAGCGGGATCTTTTTCGGCGCCACCATCCACGATGTGGCCCAGGTGGTCGGCGCCGGTTACAGCGTGTCGGCGCAAGCCGGCGACACCGCCACCGTGATCAAACTGTTGCGCGTGGCGATGCTGCTGCCGGTGGTGCTGCTGCTGTCCGTATGGATGCGCCGGCAATCGGCCGACCCGGACGGCTCCGCCGCGCCGTTGCCGATCCCCTGGTTTGTGTTTGCGTTCGCCCTGTTTGTGGCGCTCAACAGCAGTGGCTGGCTACCCGCCAGCCTGACCGAGCTGCTGGTTGAGATCTCGCGCATCTGTATCGTGACCGCGGTGGCAGCCCTGGGGATGAAGACCTCGCTGGGGCAACTGGTCAAGATCGGTCCCAAACCGGTATTGCTGATCGTTGCCGAAACCCTGTTTTTAGCCGCCCTGGTCTGCGTAGCACTGCCATTCATCTAAGCGCTGCGATAGCTGTGCCATAACTAGGAATAAGCAGCGGCGTCGTTTTCGGGAACAAAAACATCGTTACCGCGGTGGCGGCCCTAGGGATGAAGACCTCGCTGGCCAACGGGACACCTGATGACCCACAGAGCTCAGCTATTATTCAGCCGGTCTATTCTTTCTGCATCCCTCGATAGGTAGCCGCCTGGAGGCTCTGTCGGAATGAATTCCGATCCACATAAACCCCGGATTTTCGACCTGGGCATGAATTCCGTTGCCGAAACGCTGTTTTTAGCCGCCCTGGTCGGTGTGGCGCTGCCGTTCATCTAAGCGCTGCAGTAACGGGGCCATAGCGAAATAACGACGGGAACGCAGCGGCGTCGTCTTCGGGGGCAAAATTTCGTATAATGTCGCGCTTCAGCGCTTCCCTTTGCAACCCCGATTCAGGCTCACAAAACCATGACCATCGACGATATTCTGCACAGCCGCAGCGGCTCTAAATGCGAGCTTTGCTCCTCCGACACCAACCTGAGCAGCTACGTCATCCCCCCGGTGACCGATGCCAGCGCCGAACAGTCGCTGCTGGTTTGTGAGACCTGCCGCAGCCAGATCGAGGCTCCCGAGCAGATGGATGCCAACCATTGGCGCTGCCTCGGCGATAGCATGTGGAGCCAGGTGCCCGCGGTTCAAGTTATGGCCTGGCGCCTGCTCACACGCTTAGCGACTGAGCCCTGGGCTCAGGATCAGCTGGAGATGCTGTATCTGGAAGAGGATGTCAAAGCCTGGGCCGAAGCCGAG
>JBALTG010000151.1:0-10793 GCA_036964625.1 Motiliproteus sp. | reverse complement strand
ACGAGGGTGATCGTGAAAATATGACCAAATTCGGGTTTTCCGCAGTAGATCAGTGTTAAGTCCGACAGGCTCCTAGGCCCGCTTCACATCAGGACACCAAACAGGCTGCCCACCCCCGCGGTGAGGGCCATGGCAAGGGCGCCCCAAAAGGTGACGCGTACGGCCGCGGTCTTGACACAGGCACCGCCTGCGTAGGCGGCCAGACCGCCCAGCAGGGCGAGAAACAGAAGCGAGGTGATGGCCACGGTGGTCAGCAGATAGGGCTCTGGGGTGATGATCGCTGTCAACAAGGGCAGTGAGGCGCCCACTGAAAAGGTTCCCGCCGAAGCCAGAGCGGCCTGTACAGGTCGAGCACTGAGTGTCTTTGAGATCCCTAACTCGTCCCGCGCATGAGTACCCAGCGCGTCATGAGCGGTCAATTGTTCTGCGACCTGTATTGCCAGCGACTGATCGAGTCCACGATCTACGTAAATGGCGGTCAATTCTTTAAGTTCATTCTCGCCGTCAGTGGCCAGTTCATGCCGTTCCCGTTCCAGATCGGCCTGCTCCGTATCCGCTTGCGAACTGACCGAAACGTATTCGCCAGCAGCCATGGACATGGCGCCTGCCACCAGGCCTGCCGTACCGGCTATCAGGATGCTGCCGTGAGCCGCCTCGGCCGCCGCAACACCGATGACCAGGCTGGCTGTCGATACAATACCGTCGTTTGCGCCCAATACTGCCGCACGTAGCCAGCCGGTGCGCTGGGTGCGATGTTGCTCTCGATGCTGAATCAACACTGACTCGGTGTTCTGAGTTGGGTTCCGCCGGTGGAACCGCTTGTGAATACAGCACCGTCAAGTATTCGTTCTTCGGTGGGTATTTTCATGTAGATCATGAGCAGAAAATCCGCAACTGCTGGCTTAAGCGCCTTACCATCCCTAAATGTTAAAACGACAGGATGTGGTCTCTTGAGACGATGATAGCTGAATTTAAGCTGGAGAGCCGCCGATGCTCTGTCAAGACGGATCACGACTATCGGTCAGGGGGTCTAAAATAACTTTATGATCCTACCTGATTACCCACCAAGCTCAGCCACGATGCCGCCGATCTATTCTCGCAAGTTCGTATGCCCATGACTTGGCGCGGTGATGGCTGAAGATCATGGGTAATCAGGAAGGGGCTTGTGGAGGGCGCTAGGAGGGTGTGTGGAGGGTGTAAGAGGATCGCTTGCCGGGATCTGTTGGCACAGGGTTAACGGCGTGCAACCAGGTAGGCTTGTTCAGGTCGGTTACTGTCAGGATCCTGATCGTGCAGCGGCTCGCGATAGACCAGAGGCGTTAACCTGCAGAAAAGTCGTAACAGCTCTCCCTGCTGAAGCACAAAGTCGGGATTGCTGGGGCCTGATGTTCCGTGCTTAGCACCGCTGAAAGTCTGGTAGAACAGCAGGCCTCCCGGTCTGAGTGCTGCGCTTATCGCCGGGCAGAGCGCACGATCGAGATAGCCCGTGACGCAGATCAGATCAAAGCTGGCAACGGCTAGAGATTGAGGCTTGAGATCGATGCAGCAGGCTTGCAGCGGTAGCTGCTGTTGCCTGGCCAGGTGTTGCAGTTTTGCTATCGCGACATCGGAAATATCCCAGGCCTGGGTGCGGAGACCGGCACGGGCCAATTCCAGCGCGTTGCCGCCCAGCCCGCACGCCAGTTCCAACGCGTCACCCTGCTGCGGAAGCAGGTGGCGGTTGTCGATAAGCACCCGGGCGGGGGCATTAGGCGTCTGGGTATTTTGGTAGCGTTGATTCCATTTCGCCTGCTGCGGATTTTTGGATGGCATAGCGCTGGATTCAACCACGGCCGATATCGCCGTACTGGCCAGCGGTGAGCCTGAGCAGATCGGCAGGGCTGAGTTCGATCTCCAGGCCGCGTTTTCCACCACTGACAAACAGGGTCTTTAAGTGTTGAGCGCTTTGGTCCAGCAACAGCGGCAGGTGTTTTTTTTGTCCCAGCGGACTGATGCCACCCAGCAGATATCCTGTAGCGCGCTGTGCTTCCTGGGGATCGGCCATGACCACCTTTTTGCTCTTAAGCAGAGTACCTACGGCTTTTAGATCGAGACTCCCCGAGACGGGCACCACGCCGACCGCCAGCTTTTTAGCGTTGCCATCAAGGCTGACCAAGAGGGTTTTAAAGACCCGTTCGGGTGCAACCCCTAACGCATCCGCAGCCTCTTTGCCGTATGACTTGGCAGCCGGGTCGTGCTGATAACTATGCGTCAAGTAAACGATCTTGGCTTTCTGTACCGCGTTCACGGCTGGAGTCATTGTAAAAGAGCCATCAGCGGATCAGTAAAAGAGCCTTCAGCGTAACCTAAAACACCCATCTGCGTACAAGGAATGAGCCATCAGCGGATCAGTAAATAAGCCATCAGCGTACAAGGAATGAGCCATCAGCGTAACGTAAAAGCGCCGTCAGCGTAGATAAAATGAATCATCAGCGACGCCAGAATGCAGGAGTGAACAGCACCAGCAGGGTGAAGACTTCGAGTCGCCCCAGCAGCATCGAGAAGCATAAAATCCATTTGGCGGTGTCGTTGAGACTGCCGTAGTTGGCCGCCACATCACCCAGGCCTGGACCCAGATTGTTGAGGGTCGCGCCGACTGCGGTCCAGGCAGTGACCTGATCAAGGCCGGTTCCCAGCAGGGCAATCAACATGATAACAAACACGATCAGGTAGACCGAAAAGAATCCCCACACCGCCTCGGCAACCCGGTCAGGAATCGAGCGATTGCCCAGTTTGATGGGAATAATGGCGCTGGGGTGGAGTAATCGGGTGACTTCACGCATCCCCTGTTTGAGGATGATCAGGACCCGGATCACTTTCATCCCGCCCCCCGTCGAACCGGCGCAACCGCCGGCAAAGGCGGCGATGAACAGGAGAAACGGCAGCATTGTCGGCCAGTGGGCGAAGTCGGCGGTGGCAAAACCGGTGGTGGTGGCGATGGATACCACCTGAAACAGGGCGTTGCGCAGGGCTTCGATGCCGGTGAAGGTTTCGGTTAGTTGCAGTACCAGGGTACAAAAGACAGTAATGCCGATGAGAATACTTAGGTAGAAACGAAACTCGGGGTCATACCAATAATGGCGCAGGGATCTGTGCTTCCAGGCGCTGAAATGGAGGGCAAAATTGACCGCTGAGATCACCATGAAGAAGATCGCAATGGCTTCGATCATCGGGCTGTTAAAGTATCCCATGCTGGCGTCATGGGTGGAGAAGCCGCCGATGGCCACCGTTGAGAAACTGTGGCAGATGGCATCGAACGGGGTCATTCCTGCCAGCCAGTAGCTCAGCGCGCAGGCGATCGTTAATGATAGATAAATATACCAGAGCGCCTTGGCGGTCTCGGTAATCCGAGGGGTCAGTTTAGAGTCTTTAACCGGCCCCGGGGTTTCGGCCCGATACAGCTGCATCCCACCGATACCGAGCATCGGCAGGATAGCGACTGCCAAGACGATGATCCCCATGCCGCCAAACCACTGCAGTTGCTGCCGGTACCAGAGGATGGATTTAGGGAGCTGGTCGATACCGGTCATCACCGTGGCGCCGGTGGTAGTCAGCCCCGACACCGATTCAAACACGGCATCGACAACCGATAGATGGGGCATCGCGGATAGTATCAGCGGGATCGAGCCGAACAGCCCGAGGACGGTCCAGAACAGCACGGTGATCAGAAAGCCGTCGCGGGTCCGCAGGTCCTGGCGCACTCTGTTGACCGGTAGCCAGGTGATGAAGCCGGTGACCAGGGTGATACCAAATGCGATCAGGAACGGTAACGAGTTGCCATCAGCATAGATCAGCGAGACGGCTGCGGGCGGCAGCATGCTGAAACTGAATAGCATCATCAGGATGCCAAGAATGCGCAATATAACGCGAAAATGCATATTCGGTAGCGCTCTCTGACAAAGTTAGAAGAAGGTAAGACCGACCTGGAACAGCCGTTCGACATCCGGGATGCGGCGCTTATCGATCAGGAACATGATCACGTGATCACCGTTCTGAACCACCACGTCATCGTGAGCGATCAGGACCTCGTCGTTACGGACAATGGCACCGATGGTGGTCCCTGATGGCAGGTCGATATCTTCGATAGCCCGGTCTACTACCTTGGAACTGCGCTTGTCCCCGTGGGCGATCGCTTCCATCGCTTCGGCCGCTCCACGGCGTAGTGAGTGAACATTCACTACGTCTCCGCGCCTTACGTGGGTCAGGAGGCTGCCGATGGTCGCTTGCTGCGGTGAGATCGCGATATCGATCACTCCGCCCTGCACAAGGTCAACATACGCGGGGTTGTTGATCAGCGTCATCACGGTTCTGGCGCCCAGCCGTTTGGCCAGCATCGACGCCATGATATTGGCTTCGTCGTCGTTGGTCAGGGCACAGAATACGTCGGTGCCTTCGATATTTTCCTCCAGCAGCAGCTCCTGATCAGACGCGTTGCCCTGCAACACGATAGTGCGCTCCAGTTCGTTAGCCAGGTTATTGCAGCGTTTGATATTGCGCTCGATGATTTTGACCTGAAAGCTGCCCTCCAGGGTGCGTGCCAAGCTCGCGCCAATGTTACCGCCACCGGCGATGATGATCCGCTTGTAAGGTCGGTCGAGTCGCCGCAACTCGCTCATGACCGAATGGATATCTTTGCGGGCGGCGATAAAAAACACCTCATCATCGGCTTCGATAATGGTGTCGCCTTGCGGAATGATGGGGCTGCCCTTACGGAAAATAGCGGCTACCCGGGTGTCGACCTTGGGCATGTGCGTCCGCAGGGAGGCGATCTCATGGCCGACCATGGGGCCGCCATAAAACGCCTTCACGGCGACCAACTGCGCCTTGCCATCAGCAAAGTCGAGTACTTGCAGCGCGCCAGGATGCTGGATCAGGCGCTTGATATGCTGGGTGACTAATTGCTCGGGGCTAATCAAGACGTTGATCGGGATCGCCTTGTCAGAAAAGAGGCGTTCTTTTTGGGCCAGAAAATCATGGCCGCGGATACGTCCGATTCGGGTCGGGGTGTGAAAAATCGAGTGGGCAACTTGGCAAGCAACCATGTTCACGGCGTCTGAATTGGTCACTGCGATCAACATATCCGCATCTTCACCACCGGCCTGGCGCAGGATATCCGGAGAGGCACCCTGGCCTTCGATCGTACGGATATCGAGGCGATCCTGAAGCTCGCGCAGGCGGGCACCGTCGGCATCGATGATAGTGATGTCATTGGCTTCGTTGGCCAGATTCTCCGCCAGGGTTGCTCCCACCTGACCTGCTCCCAGAATAATGATCTTCATCGTTTAGTCGCTGTCTTTATGCTGGCTAAATCCGGCTTTTTGTAACGAAGCATAATAGAAACCGTCGTGGCCACCGGGTTGTGGGAACAACTGTCGCCCGGCAGCACGCGGGGCCCCCCAGTTGGCATCGATGGGGTGTTCAGAGGCATCGTGTTGCTGGGCCAGAAATGCCGAGATGACCTGTTCGTTCTCCTGCGGTAACACCGAACAGGTCGCGTAAACCAGCCTTCCGCCGGGTTTTAGCATCGACCATAGGTTTGCCAGAATGCGTGCCTGTAGTTGCGCCAGTGTCGCTATATCCTCGGCGTGGCGCAGATGTTTTATATCCGGGTTGCGCCGGATCACGCCGGTGGCCGAGCAGGGTGCATCCAGCAGGATACGGTCGAAGGGTTGCCCGTCCCACCAGTCATCCATTGCGGCGTCAGCGGCTAGCAGCTGGCAGCTGAGGTCGAGCCGGTCCAGATTCTGCTGCACCCGTTGCAACCGGGTATCACTGATATCCAACGCCAGGCACAGGGCCAGTGCCGGTTGCCGTTCAAGCAGGTGGCAGGTCTTGCCCCCGGGTGCGGCACAGGCATCGAGTACCCGATCACCGGGTTGTGGATCGAGCAGCGCGGCAGCCAGTTGGGCCGCTTCATCCTGAACGCTGGCGAGCCCCCGGGCAAAGCCTGGTAGTTGCAAGACATCAACCGCTTGTTCCAGGGTGATACCGTCTTCGGAGAACGGACACAGCCTGAAGCTGATACCGGCCTGTTGCAGCTGTTCGCTGTAGGCTTGGCGTTGAACCAGGCGCTGGTTGACCCTCAGGGTCAGCGGCGCCTGCAGGTTATTCTGGGCCATGATCTCGCCAGCCTGATCTGGCCAGGCTTTGTTCAGCTTACCGATCAGCCAGGCGGGGTGCGCATGCAGGTACTCGGGTTCGCTTTCCAGTTTGGTGGCGAGTTCAGAGCCACGGCGCTGGAAGTTGCGCAGGATGCCGTTGATTAACCCTTTGGCCCAGGGCTTTTTCAGTTTGGCGGTGACCTGAACCGTTTCGCTGATGGCCGCATGGGCGGGGATACGGGTGTAACCGAGCTGATATAAGCCCAGCAGAATTAGCGCCTGAATATCCTGATCCTTACGTTTGAGCGCTTTGGGCATTAACTCAGCAGCAATAAGTTGCAGTCGCGGCAGAAATCTCAGCGTGCCATAGCAGAGCTCGCGAAGTAGAGGGTGTTCACTCTCAGGCAGGTCGTCCAGCTGCGCAAGCAGGGTCGAGGCGAGGGAGCCCTCCTGCTTCAAAATGGGCGCGAGGGCACGTGCGGCGTGCAGACGGACGCTCATAAATTATCTTCGCTGCTGAAACGATTGCCGGGACGGAACAGATCCTGGCGTGATTTGAGTAGCTCGGCTACGGGCAGTTGCCGCCCGCCGGGTAGCTGCAGGTGGGTCAATTGCAAGATGCCGCGGCCGGTGGCGACCAGCAGTCCCAGATTGTCAGCGCCAATAATACTGCCCGCAGACTGCTCGGGGGTGCCTGGGTGCAAAACGGCGTTCCAGACTCCCAGGCGTTGGCCGTTGAGGTAGCTGTAGGCGACTCGGCTCGGGTTAAGCCCGCGGATCTGGCGGCAGAGTTTTACCGCACTTAGGTCCCAGTCCAGCTCGCGATCGCTCTTGAGTAGCTTGTGGGCATAGTTCGCCTGGTCGTTATTTTGCGGCGTCGCCACTGCGGAGCCGTCGCTCAGTTGCTCCAGCGTCTGTAATAGCGCCCTGGTGCCCAGCCCTTGAAGCCGGTCGTGGAGCTTGCCGCTGGTATCATTCTCTTCAATAGGGCAGTGCAGGATGCTCAGCATCGCCCCGGTATCGAGCCCCTCATCCATCTGCATGATGGTGACTCCGGTTTCCGGGTCTCCGGCCATCAGCGCGCGCTCTATCGGGGCGGCGCCACGCCAGCGCGGTAGCAGCGAAGCGTGTACATTGATGCAACCGAGTCGCGGGCTGTCGAGAACCGCTTTAGGTAGCAGCAGGCCGTAGGCCACCACCACCATCAGATCGGCGTTCAGGGCCGAGAGCTCCTGCTGCTCCGCAGCGCCCTTCAGGCTTGCTGGTTGGTGTACGCCAATACCGCGCGCTTGGGCCAGCAGTTTGACCGGACTGGGAAGCAGTTTCTTACCCCGTCCCGAGGGCCGGTCAGGCTGCGTATAAACGGCGACAACCTGGTGCTGGCTATTGATCAGCGCCTCCAGGTGGGCTGCGGCAAACTCAGGGGTGCCGGCAAAAATGATGCGTAGTGGCGAACTTGACATGGTCGGGCCTTCTAGCAACCCGGCCCGCTTAAACAGGCCCGGGATGGATCCGGGTATCAGGCCTGGTGATCCAGACGGTGTTTCTTTTCGAGTTTGCTGCGGATGCGAGTGCGCTTCAGCGGCGAGATATAGTCGACAAACAGCTTGCCCACGAGGTGGTCCAGTTCATGCTGAATGCAGACGGCCAGCAGGTCTTTGGCTTCGAGCTCGAAGGGCTTGCCATCACGGCCCAGGGCTCGGAGGCGGATGTGGTTGGCGCGTTCGACGGTTTCGTAATACCCGGGAACCGACAGGCAGCCCTCATCGGACTGCTCTCGCTCATCGTCAAGGATATCGACTTCCGGGTTGATCAATACCAGCGACTCGGTACCCTCACCACTGAGATCCATCACCACCAGGCGCAGGTGTACATCGATCTGGGTCGCCGCCAAACCGATGCCGGCTGCAGCGTACATGGTTTCAAACATATCGTCGATCAGCGCGAGGAGGCTGTCGTCGATGTTTTTAACTGCTTTGGCACGCGTGCGTAGACGCGGATCCGGAAACTCAAGAATATTCAATAAAGCCATAATAAAACAACGGATTAAGTGCTAATAATAGGGATCGAAACGGGTCGATTGTGAGCTACAGGCTATTATACTGTTTACTTCTGTACATTCCATAGCAAGAATACGGGGTTACACGGCAAGTTAGGGAGCCTTAAACCACTCTCTGCTAGAAAATCTATTGGTTAGTCTAGACTTTAGCCGGTTTGTTTACGGCCGATACCCCGAAGCATTAATCCGGGTTTCACCCAAGACCTGCATAAAAAGGGATTTATCATGAGAAGACTGTTGTTTGCCATCGCTGCAACGTTGTTGGTTATTACTGGCGTTCGGGCGGATGTCATCGAGCTGGCAGATAGCCATCCCGACCGGCATGTAGTGGTTAAGGGCGATACCCTGTGGGACATATCCGGGTATTTTTTGAAGAGTCCCTGGCTCTGGCCAAAAGTGTGGAGTGTCAATCCTCAGATCGATAACCCGCACCTGATCTATCCGGGCGATATTATCTATCTGGTCTATGTCGACGGTCAGCCGCAGTTACGGCTCAAGCGCGGACCGCGCAAGCTGTCGCCCGAGATCCGGCGTACGCCGTTGGCCCAGGCGATTCCTGCGATCCCGTTGCAAGATATTAAGAGTTTCCTGTCGGATAACCTGATTATGGAGCGTGCTGCGCTTGAACGCGCGCCTTATGTGATCGCCGGGGTTAACGAACGGATCGTATCCGGTGCCGGTGATAAGGTCTACGCACGCGGTGTGCTGGCGCCGAAAGAGCAGGAGCAGCAGTTCTTTGGCATCTACCGTCCGGCGCGCAGCTATACCGACCCTGACACCGGTGAGGAACTCGGCTTTGAGTCCCAGAGTATCGGCAGCGGTTACCTGCAGGCGATGAACGACGATGTGCTGACCCTGAAGTTGAAGCAGACCTCGCAGGAGGTACGGATTATGGATCGGGTGCTACCCACGCCCGAAGGTGCAATCCAGTCAATGTTTTATCCCTCATCCACTGATGAACCGATGAAAGGGCGCATTCTTTCGGTCCTTAAAGGCGTCAATAAGATCGGCCAGTTTGACGTCATTGCGATCAATAAAGGCACGCGTGAAGGGGTCAAGCCGGGCAACGTGTTCTATGTTTACAAGGTTGGTGAGACGGTGGTTGATCCCATGACCAAAGAGACCCTCACGCTACCCTACGAGCGCGCCGGTCTGGTGATGGTGTTCAAGCCGTTTGAGAAGATCAGTTATGCCTTGGTGATGCGTGCCGAAAGCAGTTTGGCGGTGCTGGACGAGATTCGCTCGCCGCGTTAATATCTGGCAGCCTTAGCTGACACAACCACAACCACAACCATAACCGCTGTCGATCAAGGATGATCTATGCCGCCAGCCTACTCTTACCTGCAGCCAGAACAACACCGCTGGCTGCAGCTAACTCAGATTCCGGGCCTGGGTCCGGTCACCCTCAAGCAGCTTTGGCAACGGTTCGGATCTGCCGAGGCGATACTGCTGGCATCGGTGCAGGATCTGACCGAACTGGGGTTGCGTCGCTCAATTATCGATCTGTTAGGCCGCTTGAGTCCGCTTGCTGTACTGGGTCCCGCAGTGGCTACAATCGATGCCTGGTTGACGGAGCCTGACCACCATCTACTGACCCTGGATGACCCGCTCTATCCCGATGCGTTGCGGCAGATCGCCGATCCTCCGCCGCTATTGTACCTGGTGGGCGATGCGGCGCTGTTGAGTGTTCCTCAGATCGCCCTGGTGGGCAGTCGCAATGCCAGCGCCCAGGGATTAGAAAACGGCTACAGCTATGGTCGATACCTCTCAGAGCATGGCCTGGTGCCTACCAGCGGTTTGGCCCTGGGTATCGATGCGACGGCGCACACCGGTGGATTGGATGGCTTGGGGTTAACGGTGGCGGTGCTGGGCACCGGCGTTGATCGGATCTATCCTGCCCGCCACCGCCGCCTGGCACAGCGGATTGTTGCCCAGGGCGGTGTCCTAGTATCGGAGCTGGCCCTGGGAACCGCACCCCTGGCGCAAAATTTCCCTAAGCGTAACCGTATTATCAGCGGCCTGAGTTTGGGAGTTGTAGTGGTTGAGGCGGCGTTGAAAAGTGGCTCGTTGATAACCGCCAGGCAGGCGTTGGAACAAGGCCGGGAGGTTTTTGCCCTGCCGGGATCGATTCACAATCCGTTGAGTAAAGGTTGTCACAGTCTGATTCGGCAGGGTGCGTTGCTGGTCGATTGCGCTGAACAGATACTGCAGGAACTGGCTCCGCAACTACCGGCCTCGGGCTTGCTTGACGTGACCACTGGCGGAGGCGATTCAGCGCCTTTGGATCAGCCGCTGGACGCCTTGTCGCCACTTGAGCAGCGACTGCTGCAGGCGACCGGGTATGAAGCGACCTCGTTGGATCGGGTGGTCCTGCGCTCAGGGTTGCCGATCGCGCAGGTGCAGGCGCAGTTGTTGTCGCTGGAGCTGCAGGGCTGGGTTTTGGCGGTCCCCGGTGGTTATCAGCGCGCACCACGTTGAGGACGCAGGTCACATTGGGCTGGGCTGGCTTGAACGTGCAGCCTGACATTTTTGTCGCTGGAGCTACAGGGCTGGGTTTTGGCGGTCCCCGGTGGTTATCAGCGCGCGCCACGTTG
>JBALTG010000150.1:0-10802 GCA_036964625.1 Motiliproteus sp. | reverse complement strand
TGAGGTACTGTGTCAGCGCTCCAGCTTCGAATCCCACCGACCTGATAGTTGGGTCAAAACGATGAATGCAGGAAATGATTTCAACGACTTCTGAAGCAGCGGTGCCTTCAAACTGAATAACTCCCTCATCATCAACAATGCAGATAGCGACAGAGCGTAGTGAAACATCTAATGCTGTATGAAAACTCATGATTAAGTCCTCTAGGGCTGTTCGTGTACTAACAGTTTACTGAAAGCTTGAAGGTGAACGACAGCCCGATTACCTATGCTATGGGCGCATAGCAAGTGAATCCGTCGATATGAGTATCGAAATTTTATTACTCAGTACGAGACCTTAATACTTGGTATAGATATTGATTTCTCAGTTACATTAATCTAGCTGCAATTAAATGATTGCGATCACCATTCTCCCGCATGAACGACGTGCCGTGCGACCTCATCCAGTGTGAGCGTGCCCTGGACGACAGCATCGAGAGGGGTAGCACCGTTGAACGGCCGATTATGGTTCACCATGCCCATGAACCCGACCACGTTCGCTGGGTTGTTGAATCGCTGTCGAAGCGCACTGTCGAGGTTCAGCACCGCGCTGATTCGACTGACCTGATCAACCGAATAATCTGTCGGCGGATCGGTGGGATCCATCCCCAGCACCGCTACTACATGGTCGCCGCTGCAGCCCCAGCGGGCGAGTATTTCCAGTGCCATGCGGAACTGCGGATCGCTCGTTGTAATCATCCTGCCGGCCTCCTTCGTTTCTCACATAAGTTTACTCGCGCGCACTACGTGCATCAAACGGAGCACACCCTTGGGCAATGTGGAGACAGTCAAAAAACTGATCACCCGCAGTCAGGTCTGGACGCACCCGATGAATCTGATTGGACAGGAGCGTCATTAGCTGAACAACTTCGTCAGGAGTTAGCCAGACGGACCGGGTAGTAGCTCAGAGCGGACACTTGCGGGGCGGAGGCATGTGCGGCTCTAGTCGGCCCATTGCTGCCACACAGGGCCTACGAACACTCCAACCTTTCCAGATCGCCAGAAACGCGTAAGCAGACACTGATTTTACTGTTCAGCGTACTTGGTAACGGCAGGAGTTGTGACTTTGCAGCCATCAGGCTCGAGGAACATTAGATAGCAGATCAGTTCGCTTTGAACCTCCCAGCATGTACTAAATTCAATCTGATGATGGACGTGGAAGCTATCACTATCCGAGGGTAGAAGGTGAGTGCGAGGTCATCCAACTTCAGTTCCTTCGCCAGTTGCCGACTTGAGTCTCAATTTCTAATGGTGCCGAACCGGCCCGTGTGACCGGGCCGGTTCGGCGCCGAGCAGGAATGAATCAGTTGCTGCGTTCGATATTGTTCAGTTCAAAGCTGCCGTCGAGGATGGCCTGCTCAGGACCGTAGAAACGGGCAAGCAGGAAGAAACGCCTTTTCGGGTCGGTCGGAATCCAGTTGCTTTCTTTGCCCTTCGGCGCCTTGGGTCCGAAGTAGATGTCCACCGAACCATCGGCGTTTTTCTTCACTTCCTCCATAGTAGAGTCGATGCTGCTCTTATCCATGTTGCGGATGTAGGACGCCGTCTCCAGGTCATAGGTGGTAATAGCCCAGAAGTCGCGAACAGGCACGTTGGCTGGCATTACCAGCTTGTAGTTCTTGCCGCCGTCCAACCACTCGCCATCCGCGGTTTCCGCAATGTCGAGGTAGTAGGTCGCGCTGCCGTAGTTCTTCACGCTGGTGATGATCGCGTAAAAAAGCGCACCCTTGGCGTGATAGTCGTAGTAGGAAGGAAACTCGTAGCGCCACTCCGTCTCTCTCGAACCGTTGGGTACCAGCGCCGACCATTTCTTACCTTTGTAAATAAAGGGATTCAGGACCCGGTGGTATTGATCGATCATGAACTCAAGCGCTTCGGGCCCCGCCTGGTCATACACAGCCTGTAGTTTTGCGTCGGGCTTGAAGGGCTCGTCCCTCTTGATGCCGATGCGGCTTAGCAGCCCCATCATGGTGAGATCCCGATCGAGGACGACCTCCTGCTGGACCATCTCGTGGATCTCCCCGTAGATGCTCCCGTCGAGCTTGGGCGTCATCTCGAGCATCTCACCGTAGAGGTCGACGAACTTCATCTTCGGCGGCGCGTCGGCTTTGGACAGCGGGTAGATCTTGACCTGCTTTGTAAGCGCGGTCGCCTTGGCCAGGTTCTCCGGAGTCGCGCCGCCCGCCATGATCGGGCGCAATACTACCCAGCCGTGATAGGTTTCCTGCTCGTAGACCAACGCGTTCGTAAGGAGCGGCCCGCTATAGTTTGGCGGCACCATCAGATACTTCGCTCCGCGACCCGCATCACGGCCCACTGCACCCACGTCCTCGAGCGGCCGCTGCCAGGCGTCCAAGATGGTCCCGAAGATTCCGATTCCCTCCGCAGAAGGGGGGATCTCGACCACGACGGGTCCGTCCTTAAAGTTCCAATATGTCATGTTGTAGGGCGTCGTATTGTTTGGCGTGGCCGTCTGGAACCTCCAGTCCTGGAGTTTCGAGAAGTAGCCTACGTCGTTCGGGCCCACTCCTACGTCTGCAAGTGCATCGCGGTAGGATTTAAAGTTCATGAGCGGCATGGCCCATACCGCGGCATCGATAGCGCGGTGATGAAGCATGCGGTCAGCAAGGGATTGCTCCTCGGCGTTCGCCGATCCGAGACCGGCCGTAAACAGCATGATGGCCACAAGCCCTCCGCTGAGTGATGTTCTTATGAGATTCTTGATTTTCATTTTCATGGCCTTTTTTATGGAGCTTAGTTATTGGCTCTATTTTCTTTTATTGTTCAATCAACACGAAGTCTCCGAGTTTCCAAGTCTTGTCGAACCAGGACTCCAAGGGGGTATACATCGGTACAACAAATTGAAGCTCTTGCCGGGAAGGCTGCCTTCTCCGTTACCTAAATTGCGCCTGGATCGCTATTCGTTGGGCGAAATCGCTCATCATTTTCCCTGCATTATTCGGCACTTATCGCACTTATAGCACTTATAGCACTTATAGCACTTATAGTAGAAGGCTGTGCGCTGTTCTGCCTCCTTGTCGCGCAGTATTTTCGGTGATGTTATTTGCTTGCCGCTCAGTCGAACAAATTGACTTGCAGGCTTGATGTGGGTGGTGCTTGGTGTTCAAAGTAGAGCAACTTACAAGACGCTAAGCACTATCGCGCTTTGGTCTTACTGCTTTAAAGTTAATGTCCGGTTCGTGGTGTGGATTCAACTAATCAACGCAACACGCTATCTTTAATCCAAAGATGGAGTGTCGCACTATTAGTCAACCCTAAATGTCGGCAACGTCGATACTCCTGCCGTGACCTCTCGCTCTCACTGACAGCTACCTGTCAGCTGTGACTAATAGCACAGAGAGCGGGATGGAATATCTATATTGTGTCGTTAGCTGCCTCTAGTGTGGCTAGCCAGCATCCTCGCACCATGAGAGTCAGCAGTCGGCCCAATATAGACACTCGAGATTTGGGGAGGAGAGCTTGGAGTTAATCGCCTTAAGTTCAAAAAGCAGACACTGGGCGTGCCGTTCTGAGTGTTAGCTATCGACAGGTTTCGCCCAACTGCAGAAACGCACACTGCCATAGCTTGCAAAGTTATGGACTTAAGTTTATATAAACAAAGATAGCAAGCGGCTATAAGCGTCTGGTTTAATAAAAGAAATAAAAATATAAGAACGTATGGCCTCATCCTCCAGAAAGATTTCCGGCGTTCCAGGGAAATAGCTTCGATACGTAGCAGTGCTACTCGCCGAACGTGTCAGCCGCGCCATAGCTGCGGATGATCTCATCTGCCATTACCGGCTTGCTATACAGGTAGCCTTGGGCAATATCACAACCCAGCCGTTTCAGCAGATTCAATTGTTCCTGGGTTTCCACTCCCTCGGCGACTACATGCATTTCCAGCTCGTGGCCCAAAATGATACATGTCTTAACAATCGCCCGGGCCTCATCATCATCCGTTATGTTGGCGACAAAACTGAGATCGATTTTCAACTCGGTAAAAGGCACTCTGTGCAGTTGCGACAATGAAGAGTAGCCGGTACCAAAATCATCGATAGAAAGCCCGATACCTTTCAGGCGCAGCCGGGTAAGGATGTCCAGCGATGTAACCAGCTCGGCCATCAAGGCACTCTCGGTCACTTCCAGCGTGAGCAGGGTGGGATCCAGGCGGTTATCGGCCAGCAGATCGGCCAGGTACTCTGGCAAGGTCAAACTGGTGATATCCACCGCCGAGATATTAACCGAAACCCTGACCGCAAGGCCCGCTTGCTGCCAGCGCTGCTCTTGCCGAACCGCCTCATCGATGACCCAGTTGGTTAGCTCGGCCATGCAACCAAACTGCACGGCCAACGCAATAAAACGGTCGGGGGGAATCAGCCCCAGATCCGGGTGTTGCCAGCGAACCAGCGCTTCAACTCCGGCTAATGCTCCTGTCGCGATCTCAATTTGAGGTTGGTAGTGCAGCACCAGCTGGTTTTCGGCGATGGCCCGATTCAATTCAGCAGCAGTAATATTACGGGCCGAGGCCTTAGCACCGGCTTGTCGAGGTGCGTTGCAGGTAACGCTATGCTGCTCAAGCAGCCCCTGAAACACGGCCAGAGAGATCGGCTTGCTCAGCGAGGCAACAATCTCCAGGCTGCGACCCCGGGCCAGTTTTTCTGCCGCATGCAACACCCCGGTATCGTGCCCGCTGATCAATATCAGGCTCGGTGGATTATCCATCTGTGCCAATCGGCGCATCACCTCGATGCCGTCCATCTCCGGCATATGCAGGTCCAGCACCAGAATGGAACCGGTTTCAAACGCCGTTACCTGCTTAAAGAATTGGCTTGCCCGAGTGTATCCCTGCGCGGTTAAACCGGCTAGTTCAACCACATCCGTCAGCAACTCCACCATGTCAGGTTCGTCATCGATCAGATAAACCGTGCTCTTGTGCATCATTGCCCCCCTTTATCTGCGCGTCACCCGCTTGACCCAGGGCCTTTTTGATTAACTCCGACTTGCCTTCGCAATAGGGGATGTACGCACGATCCAGCCAGTGACGGTGATCTCCCCACGATTCGAGTATATACGTCAGCAACCCTTTAATACTGAGTTGGTTACGGTTCAGCTGGTTTCGCTTAAACTCCATCTCCTTGATCATCAACCGATGGACATCGACATGATTTCGCAACCCCGGATAACCACAGGCCGCCATCACCTTCTCTTCACGATCAAAATGAGCCAGAGAGAAGGCCCAGAGTTGATCCACAAGCGTGCTGAATTCCTGTTCGTTCCCCCCAGCAACGGTTTCGGCATCCTCGGCCATCCTATGGCAGCGGCTAAGCAGTGCCAACAGATGACGGTGGTCGGCATCGATCACTTCGATACCGGTGCTCTCGTTTTCGGTCCATTCAACAGCGCCAGGGGGCCGGGGTGATGCCAGGCCGGAATCGGTTTGCCCCGGAACTGTCCGGTCAGCAACAGGCTGACCCAGAGTATTGCGCACCCGAGCAGCTAGCTCTTTAAGGTCATAGGGCTTGCTCAGCAGATCGGCCATAAAATGGGCTTGGCCGTTCTGAGCGACCGCCTTTTCGGTATAGCCCGATGTGAGCAGCACCCGGAGTTTCGGGTGGCTTGCCAGTGCTTGCTCCGCCAGCTGATAACCGTTGATACCGCCGGGCATCACCACGTCGCTGAACAACAGGTCGATCACAGGCTCTATGGCCAACCATTGCAGCGCCTGTTGACCACTCTCGGCGGTTATCACCCGATATCCCTGTTTCTGCAAAAATTTCTGCGCCAGCTCGAGTAGCGCTTTCTCGTCATCAACCACCAGGATGGTTTCGTGGCCTCGGGGCAGTTTTTTGGTCGGTTCGCCAAGCGCGCTATCTGACACCTCCAGACCTTCGGCTCGGGGCAGATAGATCCGAAACGTGGTGCCCACGCCCAGCTCTGAATAGACATTGATGTGACCACGAGAACGTTTAACAAACCCAAAGACCATCGCCAACCCCAAGCCAGTCCCCTTACCCTTGGGTTTGGTAGTAAAGAAGGGTTCAAAAACGCGTTCGATATTTTCCTTAGGGATGCCGTCACCGGTGTCACTGGTCGCCAGCTCGACATACTCTCCAGGCTGAACCCCTGCTTGTTGCGCACAGTAGGCCGGGGCGAGCTTGGTGTTACGGGTTTCCAATAGCAGTTGGCCTCCACCGGGCATGGCATCGCGAGCATTGATGACCAGGTTGAGCAACGCATCTTCAAAGTCGCTGGGGTCAATATTGGCCGACCATAGGTCTTGGTTAAAATGATGCTCCACCATCACTTCTGGCGTGACGGACCGTGCTATCAGGCTCTTCATGTCACCGATCAGTCGATTAATGTTAGTGGTGCTGGCCCGGTCTGCTTGTTCACGTGAAAAGCCAAGTAGCTGTTTGGTTAGGGCGGCAGCTCGCTGGGCCGATTTTTCAATCGCATCCACCCGTTTGATTACCTCAGCATTCCCCGTTACCAAGTCCTGCAGCAGGGTGACATTGCCGAGTATGATGCCAAGAATGTTATTGAAGTCGTGGGCAATCCCCCCCGATAGCTGGCCTACGGCTTCCATTTTTTGCGACCGACGCAACTGTTTCTCCGTCTCCCGCTCATCGGTGATATCCCTGGCGATACCAAACACCGTGTCCTTGTTGATGGCAGAAACAGTCCCGATCTTCAACCGCCGCTCGGTGCCGTCCGGGCGAACGATGGTAACCAGCCCCCATTCACCGGGCTCCCGTGGGTCGGTCACCTCGGTATAGTGTAATAACCGTTCACCGGCCCCCTCGGGTGCTACATCCTGAATACACAGAGATAGCAACTCCTGCTTCGAACGACCAGTCAGCTTTTCAACCGCCGGGTTGACATCCAGGTAACGCCCCGTTTTTCGGTCCAGCAGGAAGATCGCATCGTTGGTTTTATCGAACAGGGCGCGATACTGTTTTTCACTGGCACGCAACGAATCGAAGGCTTGTGCCGCACGCAGTGTCTCGCTGCTGTAGGAGGACAAGATTGCGCCGATCTCCTTGTCCTGCTCGATAAAGGGAGGGGTCGCCTTGCTGTGCAGCGCCAATACCCCCACGGTTTTCCCAGACGCATCGGGGATCGGAAAGGCCAGAATGGACCCATCTCGATACCCCCCCCAGCCGCTGGTCTCAATGTCCTGCTCTTTACTCACGTCATCGACCAGCAACGGTTTACCACTGTCGATCACCCGCCATAACAGCGAGTTTTCAACCAACGGGAATGGCAAAAACTCGGTGGCGTGGCCGGGGTCCAACGAGTGCAGCAATCTCAACCCGCTCTCTTCGACCAGATAAACGCAGCCGCCACTGGCCACCATATGCTCGGAGAACTCACCCAGTATCTTGGTTCCAAACGCCTCGAGTGAAATGCAGCTCGAGAGGCCGCTGGCCGTTGCAACGATTTTCCTCAGCCGCACATTGACGTTGGTCAGTTGCTGGTTCGCGTGCTCTAAATCTCGGGTACGATCATGGATCAGCTCCTCCAAGTGCTCCTGGTAGCTACGGTTCTGGCGTAACAACCTGGCTTGTTCAAGGGCCTTGCGCAAGGCATGTTCCAGCACCTCAAGATCATTGACCGGCTTGATCAGGTAGTCGTAGGCGCCGAGCCGCAAAGCCTCCACCGCGTCGCTAACGCCTCCGGCCCCAGAGATCACGATAATTGGCAGGTCGGGCATTTTTTTTCGGGCATGCTTGATAACATCTAGCCCATCCATTTCTGGCATCCGCAGGTCGGTCATGACCAGGTCAGGATGCTGTTGCTCAATCAATTCCACCCCGGTACGGCCGTTTTCCGCCATTAGTGCCCGGTAACCCAAGTCTTCCAACTGGTCACAGAAGCTCTGTCGAATAATCTCGTCATCATCGATCACCAGGATGGTTGTTGACCGGGGTAATTCACTCATCGTCGACCCCTCTCTCCAGAGCCATCGTTGCCAGGGTTTGTAGGATCGTCTGCTCCAGTGCCTCGGCGTCAGTTACAGGCTTTTTTACTAGCGCCTAGGGACAGAGCTTAGCAGCATCAGGTCGACCGGAATCTTATATTCCAGGGACCCGGTGCAGATCACAAACGCCAGCGTCAGTTTTCTGCTACAGACCTCCTGGATAAATCGGTTGCCGTCCATCCCACCCATCCGAATATCGACGATGGAGGCGTCTATCGATACTTGTTCCAATAGATCCCACGCCTGCTCACCACTGTCTGCCGGCAGCGTGAACCAGCTATTATCCTTAAAAAAAGCGGCGGAGCTTTGCCTGAAAAAAAGCTCATCATCGACGAGTAGGAGGGTCTTTCCGGCGCCGTTCATCGCATCTCTCTGTTGCCCAGCGGCAGGCGAATAATGAACCTTGAACCGCGGCCGGGTTCAGACGTTACCCGCATCTCGCCGTGGTGATTTTCTGTAATGATAAAATAGGAAACGCTTAATCCCAGCCCCGTTCCTACCCCCACCGGTTTGGTGGTAAAAAAAGGCTCAAAGACCCGCTTGCGGGTCGTCTCGTCCATGCCTGGGCCGTTATCCTCGACCTCGATGCAAACCCACCCCTGGTCCGACTTATCCGGCTGATGCTGGGTGCGCAGGGTGAAACACGGCTGCAACACGCCCGCCTGCTGCATCGCCTGGGCACCGTTTCGTAGGATGTTCAACAGCACCTGTTGAATTTTGGCGGGTTCGCACGGTACCAAGGGGAGATCCTCGGCATAATCTCGGATGATCTCGATGTTTTTGAAGTCGTACTGTTTCTTTAGATCATAGTCGGTAGTGGCCAGCTCTACCGTCTTATCCAGCAGCTCCGCCAGATTCTGGCTAGAGAACGAGGCGTCACCCTTACGAGCAAAATTGAGCATATTATCGACGATATCGGCCAGTCGTCGCCCAGACTCGTTGATAGCCGTCGCCATCCGCAGAATGCCTCGCGCCTCCATAAAGGCGTGAATCGCTGCCATATCGGTACCAGCGGCTTGTGCAGCCTTCTGGTTGGCTTCTATTTGGAGTCCGCTCAGACGATTTTTCATCACGTTGGCGGTCTGCATCATGCCCGCCAGCGGGTTGTTGATCTCGTGGGCCATGCCAGCCGCCAGCCCACCCACTGAGAGCATCTTTTCCGACTGGATCATCGTCTCTTCCATCCGTACCTGTTCGGTGACGTCGTCGAGGCGGATCACGACCCCTTCGATACCGTTGGCGACCAGCGGGTAGATCGTGACATCTTCGTAGCGGGTTTCACCGCCGCGTTGATGAGGCTGCTTGGGATAGCTTACTTGGCGGCGACTCTGGATCGACTGTCGCACCCCCTCCATCACACTGACAAATCGGGGGAAAACCTGTGGCAGTGACCGTCCCTGGGCATTCTTGGCGCTAACGCCGGAGGCCTTTGCCGCCTCTGTATTCCATTGGGTCACCATGCCATCAAGGTCAACGCCGATCAGTGTAGAGGGCATCGAATCGATGATGTTACGCAGGTAGTTTCTGAGCTGTTGCAACTGCTTGCGTGCCTGTTTGTGGTCGGCAACTTCTTTGCTCAACAGGTCATTGCTGCTCTCCAGTGCATGGGTCCGTTGTTGAACCTTGGTTTCCAAGGTCTGGCTGAGCTGGAATAGCTCGGTGCTTTTTTGCTCGGCCTGTTCCTTCGCCTGTTCCAACTCTGCACTACTCAGCTCCAACTGACGCTGAATAGCTTCCAGGTTGATCAGGGATTGCAGCAGGGCGATATTCTTTTTTTCCAGCAATGCGGGGCTGGGGAATGCAAGAAAAAAGGGCAGCACGTACCAGATGGCCACACCGGTGGCCAAAGAACTGATGGCTGTTATCGCCTTGGCGACTGCCGACACGCCATATATCGGTTCCCAGATAACCACGGCGCTGAGCAGGTGGGTGGTACCGCAGGCCAAAAAAATCACCGAGCCTGCCAGAATAAAGAACCAGGGGTAGGGCAGATCCGTGCGTTTCTTGACAAAGATGATGACGGCGGCAGTGACCGAATAATAGGCTAGAGCGGTCACCAGATCGGAGATGACCGACGTCCACAAGACATCAGCCTGCCATGCGTAACACATGCCATGCGGCATGAAATTGTCATAAGTAAAGAACGAGACCTCTTTCATCATCGCTGTCCTGTATGTGGTTAGCGTAAGTTGGATCTATGGCCCCAGTGGCAGGAGAGTTATCGCCTCTCCGGTTTAGTTAAGTGACCATATAGGGGTGGTAAGTAGGGATTAATGTCTCGATATCCAGAAAATCGGAAGGACGCTGTATACAGGCTAGCTTACAAAGTGGTAGCGGCGTTTCGAAATGTCGGCATTGGGCGCAACTCAAGACTACTTCAACGCTCAGATCAGCGTCCGCTCTAGAGGATTTTGCTTGCTATGGATGAGCTCAGATTTGCCGGGATCTAGCGACCGGTTTGTGTCTTTAAGCGACCCTGAGCAGGCTCGCACCCTCAGAACACCAGGGGGCGCTTCACGGCCCAAAGGGGTCACTTGGCACCTGCGATCATTGCAATCTCCCCAGCCCTCCTGAATCACAGAAGCGGACGTTAATTTTGCGGCGATGAGCGACGGCTAACGGCGGGAGCTGGCCCAAAGGGGACGCTGAGGGCTTACACTTGAAATCTAGAAAGCAGCCACTACTTTGACCAGTTTTCAGCACCCAATGTTGACCACGCATAATTGGTTTAAAGCTGCGCAGTGACTAGGTTAAAGCTAATGGGGCGCTGGTTAATGTTAAACGC
>JBALTG010000149.1:0-10838 GCA_036964625.1 Motiliproteus sp. | reverse complement strand
CAGGTAAATCAGATACCTCGCTGTCCGAGTCACTGTATAACATTGAGAAGGTCACCGAGACCTACATCTCCACACCGGGCCGGATGCAGGAAGAGATCATCAATATCGAAGGTGAGCTGAGGAAGACGGTGAACCTGACCCCATTTAATGTCGATCCTGCCCCTGACCAGCAGGCGTTGTTCGATCCCGCTTACGCCGATGACATCATCTTCGGCGGTTGGGACGATGACTTCCTCCACGGGGGTGCCGGCGACGATGCGATCTCCGGTGCTGAAGCGCTGGCGGAGGGCGCGGTCGTGGTGTTCCCGGAAGAGGCTGACGGCAGTTATCTGCCCGACGCTGAACGCGACGATGGTGTGGTGTTGACCTTTGGATACGATAGACCGTTAGTGGTCTCTAAAGTTGAAGAGCAACTGGATTACGGTATTCGGGTGCTGGGCTTCGAGGCTTACAAAGCCGAAGAGTTTGCTCACTACAATGAATACTCGCCGCTCAACAAAATCTACGTGGATACGGCAACCAACAGCTATGCCTTCAGTGGGACCGAGTTCTTCCTCAATTTCAGCGCTCAGGATGGCCGTGACGTAGTCGATGCTTTTGATGTCAACACCGGGGTCCAGACTGACGGCGTCGATCGCATCTTTGGCGACCTGGGCAACGATGCGCTGTTTGGTGGCACTGGCCGAGACCACCTTTACGGCGGTTACGGTAACGATTACCTGCAAGCCGATGACGAGTTGGGCACCAGGGGTGATGCCGCGGACGACAACCGTGTCCCCGATGGCCCGCAGCTTTCTTACGAGGACAGGGCTCACGGCGGTGCCGGGCGCGATGTCTTGATCGGCAATACTGGCGGAGATCGCCTGATCGACCATGTCGGTGAGTTCAACAGCTACATCGTCCCATACGCGCCCTTTGGTGCGGCGACAGTCAGTCGTACCCTGCAACCGCAGTTGATGGAGTTCATGTACGATCAGTCTGCCAGTGACGGTGCCGATTTGACCCGTGCCAGTAACCGCATTGATCCTTCTACCGGTATGGTTGTGAACGACACCGGCAGCGATCCACTGCGCAATGGCGAACCCGAGGGTGAATTGGGTCTGGTGCTACAGAAAGATGCCGACTGGAAGGATCAGACCGGCGCGCCGGACGACCCACAGGCGGGCAATATCCCGGGAGGCAGCCGTGATACTTTGCGCGGGGCTAACTTCAACACCGGCAAGACCGATAACTTCCTGGTAGACAGCGGTACTTTCACCGCTCAGGGCGGCCGTTTGCAAGTGGCACCCGAAACGCTGGGTGGCGATGCGGCGGCGGTATTCGTGGTCGATCAATATCTGCCGAACTACTTCGAAATCACGGCCACCATTAATGCCGGTAAGCCGATTCAGGGTTATAAGTCGAACGCCTACCTGATATTCGATTACCAGTCTGATACCGACTTTAAGTTTGCCGGTATCAATATCTCCAACGATAAGCTGGAGATGGGCTACCGTGACGCCAGTGGCTGGCATGTGGTCGAGCAGGATAATTCACGACTCAAACCCAACAAAGACTATGACCTGTTATTGGCCTTGAACGGGACGACCGCTACGCTGGTGGTGGACAATAAAGATGTCTTTACCCACGTCTTTACACCCCGCACCGACGCCGATGGCTTCATGTACGGACTCAATGCCGGCATGGTGGGCATTGGTGCCAATAACTCCATTGCGCGAATCGACAATGTCGCGGTGAGGGTCTTGCCACCGGAATTAACGCTGGAATACAGCGAGGATTTCTCAGACTTGATTGCAGATCGTTTTACCGGCACCCAGGTGGGTAGCTGGGCGATCAGTGGCAAAGGCAATAATCAGTCGTATCAGCCCACGCTGGATGCGGACCAGGGCTACGCAACCAGCAGCAGCGACATCCGGATCGATTCGGCTTATCTGCTACGGATAGATACGACGGTGCAGAGTGATGCATTGGCTGGGGTAGTCTTTGATCAGTACGGTGAGAGCGAGTTTAAGTATGCCGGTATCGATGCCTCCACCGGTAACGTGGTCATTGGTCACCATACCGCCAAGGGGGGCTGGGTTGTTGACGCCGCGCAGGCGATGGGGATCGGTACTGGCCTCGATTATGACCTGACCGTAACGGTCAAAGGCAGTACGGTCAGTGTGATCTTGAATGGCATGACCGTGCTTGGCTATGCCTTCAATGCCGTTTCGGTCGATGGCGAGTTCGGCTTGTTTGCCACTAGCGATGTCACGGCTTTTGCCAGTGTCACCCTGGCGACCAACGATCCAGCGCACCTAGCAGTCAATGACGGCAACAACTTGCTGGCAGAATCCGAACCAGGCTCCGTAGCCGCAATGCGTAATCCGCTGAATATGTACCGCCTCAACCCGGTGTTGGATGCGGCAATCGACCAATGGCAGCTATCGGGTCAGATCGATACTCAAACGTTGGAGCAACTCAATTCGGTCAATGTGGTGATCCGGGATCTACCGGGGCTGGTGCTTGGGCGGTATGACAACGACACCCTGTACTTGGACAGTGACGCGGCAGGTTACGGCTGGTCCCTCGATGGGGGCGCAGGGGATGAGGTTGCAGCTGGAACTATCGATCTGCTATCAGTCGTGTCTCATGAGCTGGGCCATGCCTTGGGGCTCGAACATAGCGATCAGAACGTGATGGCAACAACGCTGGCGGCGGGCAATCGTTTCGACCTGATTGTGTCAACCGCAGACGCTGCCATGCAACCGGCTTCCAGCACCCCAGTGCAAACTGTGGCCATGCTAGCAACAGCGCCGCTGGCTGAGGGGCTCTTTATCATCGGACAACCAATAGAGAACAATCACTTCTCGACACCAACGTCGCTGCATGTGAAGTTAGAGCCACAGAGGTTGGATGTGCAGTACTTTGATCCATACTTAGGCGTGTTTACCTCACCTCGGATCACGGCAGGGAATACCGATGGTGCATCCCACTCCTCGCCGCCGAATCGAACCTCGGTCGCCGATGAGCATGCGCTGGACGACTGGATCATTCACAACAATGGCCTGCAGATTGGGAGTGCCCAAAGTATGGGGTCTGAGCATAACTCGGCCATAGGCGTGGAGTCATATATCAACCGTACAGCGGATCGTATCGACTGGCAGGCACAGCACATTGCCGACACCCCGGTTGAAAAAGCGGCGCTACCCGGACTTCTCGGGTGGATGATGCGGGCGTTCCGTCCTAATAGTCGGAATTGGTGGTAGCCAATGACAAAACACCACAAAAATCCTGAAGTTAAAACGTTACGGTCATCCAGGCAACGCTGGGGGCTATCAGAATTGATTCATCGAGACTGGATAACCGTTAATGGTAAAACCAACAATGGGTAGTCTGGAGTCAGCGCAGCCGCAGCTAGGTACCGAACTCGCTTTTTTAGAGCAAGCGTTGTGGCAGCGGTTGCACGAGGCGAAGAGTACAGAGGAACTTGCAGCCGCTTGGTTAACCTTACAATGCTCTATGCTGCCGGGGGTCACGGCCGGGCTTGTTGTGTTGGGAGCACCCGAAGTCGGACCCTATGCACCGGTTGCCAGTTGGCCTGATGGCAAGATCACATCGACCACTTTGGCCGCTGTTTGTGAATCTGCACTGGCGGCTCGGAAGGGAGTGGTCAACCCAGCCAGTGAGGGTAGCTGCGCGGCTTACCCTATCCAAATTGAGGGGCAGTTACTGGGCGTTGTCGCTGTCAATGTCGTAGGCGCCGATGAGGTAACGCTTCGCAGTGTCATGCGCAAACTGCAGTGGGGCTGTGGTCGGCTGGAAGCAAACCTGCTGCGGCAGGCTGCGACGCCAGGCACTATGGCTGCCAGCGATGCCCGACTTGCGATTGAGTTGGCCGCGACTGCGTTGGAAGCGGAGCGTTTCCAAGAAGCCGCCACCGCGTTGGTAACTGAGCTTGCGACTCAGCTGGGCTGTGATCGAGTGAGTTTGGGGTTCAGGGAAGGCAAGCATAGCCAAGTGATTGCCATTTCTCACAGTGCCGATTTTGGTAAACAGAGCAACCTGACCCGTGCTGTCGGAATGGCAATGGACGAAGCCATCGATCAACAATGTTCGGTGATCTACCCTCAAACGACCGGTCAGAAAGTCAACGTTGATCGAGCCCATGCAGAACTGGCTGTTCTCGGCGGCGGGTTACACATCTACACCGTGCCGCTGATGGATAAAGGCGTCCGCTATGGCGCGATCACCTTAGATACGGCGCGTTCTCAAGGGTTAACGCCCGAGCTAGTTGCGACAGTCGGACGTATTACCGCCTTCATCGGTCCGGTGCTGGCGAACCTGCACCGGGAAGATCGATGGATCGGTCATAAAGTTTACCTCTCCTTCCGCACGCAGGTGGCCCGTTTGTTGGGCGCAAACTACGTCGGTCGAAAACTGGTGGCCGTGTCGTTGGTTGGTTTGATAACCTTTATGTTCTTGGCGATGGACGTTTATCGTATCCCCGCTGCGGCCACCCTCGAAGGCTCCATTGAACGGGTGGCGGTGGCGCCTATCGCCGGTTATATCGCTGAATCCAAGGTGCGGGCTGGTGACACGGTGGCTAAAGGCGATCTATTGTTCCGTATCGACGACCGTGACTTGCGGCTTGAATACCTGAAGTGGTCAAGCCAAAAGGAGCAGATCGACCGTAAATTACGCGACGCACTGGCGCAGCACGAGCGCAGCGAAGTCAATATTTTGCGAGCCCAACTCGATCAGGCGAAAGCACAGCTCTCCATTGTCGGCGAGCAGATCGAACGAACCCGGGTGATCGCTCCCTTCGATGGCATTGTCGTAGCCGGTGACCTCAGTGATCAACTGGGAGCGCCCGTGGAGCGGGGGCAGATACTGTTCGAAGTAGCCCCCTTGAACTCCTATCGGGTGGCGCTACAGGTCTCTGAAAATGAGATCAGCCAGGTCAAAATAGGACAATCAGGGCAACTGGTGCTGGCATCTAAGTCCAATCTGGTGATACCTATATGGGTAGACGCGATCACCCCTGTGTCCACCGCAGCGGACGGCACAAATACCTTTCGAGTAGATGCCCAGCTGCTGGAACGGCCGGATTTCCTACGCCCGGGAATGCAAGGATCGGCCCGTATAAATGTTGAGCCGCGACGTCTAGTGTGGATCTGGACCCATGACATGGTCGACTGGTTGCGCCTGTGGGTCTGGTCTTGGTGGCCGTGAGGACGCCCGTAGATGGCTGAGTCTCTGTTTAGCCCCTCCTGGTACCGGGTGGCGCAGTTAAGGCCCCGCCTGCGCGGGCATGCCAAGGTTCATCGGCATAGTTACCGCGACGAAGTCTGGTTTGTGCTTCAAGATAATCTATCTGGAAAATTCCACCGTTTTTCCGAGGGAGCCAACCAGGTGATCGGCCTGATGAATGGCCAGCGGACGGTTGATCAGATCTGGCAGCTGGCAGCCGACGAACTCGGTGATGATTCCCCCACTCAGGAACAGATGATCCGCTTGCTGGCTCAGCTTCATTCTGCGGATGTGTTACAAAGTGAAGTTCCGCCGGACAGCGCGGAGATCTTTAAACGCTACCAGCGACAAGAAAAAGCGCGTCTAAAGCAGAAACTCTGGAGCCCTCTATCTCTCCGGTTCAGTTTGCTGGATCCCGAGCGCTTTCTGGTTAAATGCCTGCCATTCGTGCGACCTTTCTTCGGTGTTTTCGGTTTTCTGATCTGGCTGGCGGTGATATTAGCTGGGCTGGTGTTGGCTGGCATGCACTGGTCTGAGCTGTCTAACAATATGATCGATAGGGCGCTGGCCCCGCAGAATTTGCTGCTGATATGGTTGATATATCCCGTCATTAAGACGATTCACGAACTTGGCCATGCTTTCGCAACCAAGGTCTGGGGCGGCGAAGTTCACGAGATTGGAATTATGCTGCTGGTGTTCATGCCGGTGCCTTATGTCGATGCGTCGGCCGCGTCAGCGTTCCGGCAGAAGAATCGTCGTATGGTTGTGGGTGCGATCGGTATCATGGTCGAGTTATTTCTGGCGGTCGTGGCGTTACTGGTATGGATCAACGCAGAGTACAGTGTGGTGCGGGCTATTGCCTACAATGTGATGCTGATTGGAGGCGTATCTACGCTGTTTTTTAACGGCAATCCGCTGTTACGGTTTGACGGATATTATGTCTTTTCAGACTATCTAGAAATACCTAATCTGGCCAAACGGTCGCAGAGTTATCTGGCGTATCTGTGTCAACGTTATCTGTTTGGTGTGGCCGAGGTGCATTCGCCAGCCACCAATGAAACTGAGCGTAAGTGGTTTCTTTTTTACGGCATCGCGTCTTTTCTTTATCGCATGTTTATTGCAGTGGCGATCATACTTTTCGTGGCGGGAGAGTTCTTCATTTTTGGAATCCTGTTGTCCCTCTGGGCCACCTTCACTATGTTGGTACTACCGATGTTAAAATTGATGAAATTCCTGACATCCAGTCCCAAGCTTAACCACAATAGACCGCGGGCGTTGTGGATCTCTTCGTTACTGATCGGTCTGTTGGGCGGCTTATTGTTTCTGGTCCCTGCACCGTACAGGACGATGGCCGAGGGCGTCGTCTGGCTGCCTGAGCGAGCCGCCATTCGAGCCGGAACCGGCTGTTTTTTGGGGCAGTTGTCGCAGCCAACCGGCAGCTTTGTTAGCCAGGGTGAGCTTCTGATCTCCTGCGAAGATCCGTTGCTACGGGCTCGTGCAGATAACCTCGACGGTCGTCTGCGCGAATTAAAGGCCTTGTTAGCCGCCCAGTGGCATCACGACCGGGTCGCTGCACGAATTACCCGGGAAGAGATCAAGGCAGTGGAGGCCGATCTGTTTGACGTTGGCCGACGGTTGGATGCGCTGTCGATCTCCAGCCCTACCTCGGGGACACTGATTGTACCCCAGTCCGCCAACCTGCCAGGTCGTTACGCAATGCAAGGGGAGATACTGGGCTATGTTTTTGAGCAGGCACCAATGACAGTACAGGTGGTGGTGCCCGAAAGCGATTCGGAGCTTGTGGCTGCACACACCCGCGAAATCCATGTGCAGTTGGCTGACAAGCCTGCTCTGAGCTTACCTGCACGTATGACTCGAAAAGTTCCGGGTGGCTCCAATACGTTGCCTAGCGCGGTGTTGGGCAAAGATGGCGGGGGAACCATCGATGTCGACCCGCGCGACCCGGAACGGACTCGGACCTTTGCAAAGGTTTTCCAGTATGAGCTGGCATTGCCTGCCGAGGTGGAACGATCTCCCGTGGGCACTCGTGTTTTTGTTCGTTTCGATCATGGTAAAGAGCCTCTTGGTTATCAATGGTTCCGGCGGGCACGGCAGGTTTTCCTAGGAAAATTTGGTGTTTGAGTTATTTGATTATTTTTAGTTTGTGGGCCACATGACGTGACAACATTAAGCGAACTACCTGTAGCCCACCGCCGCGAGATAGATTCTTTTGCGTAGTTGCGTGGGATCGCTCCAGGCTGGCGGTGTCTATGCACTACGTAAAGATGTGGCACCGAGCAATCTTGATAAAGCGGCAGCCCGGCTGATAGCGCCTATTCAGTCTTGGCGTTCTTCCCGGTTTTTACTCTCACGGATTTTACCCAGCATTTACTCTCATTCAGAACGTTTTGAGGCGATGTCGGATGATCAACTGCGTGGCGGCAGTACCGAACTGCGCTACCGCTTGAAAGCCACCCAGCTATCCCGGCCGGTGGTGGCTGAGGCCTTTGCCTTGATACGAGAAGTCGCCGGACGGCGATTAAGCATGCGACATTTTGATGTCCAGTTGGTCGGCGGGTGGGCGATGTTGAACGGTATGATCGCCGAAATGGAAACCGGTGAAGGAAAAACACTGACGGCGACCCTGGCTGCAGGAACGGCCGCGCTGTCCGGTATTCCGGTGCATGTGATAACCGTTAACGATTACCTGGCCGAGCGGGATGCTGCCGCAATGCGCCCTATTTACGAAGCGCTGGGGCTGACGGTGGGTGCGTCTTTAGCTGAGATGAGCGATTCAGAACGCAGGGTGGCTTACGCCTGTGACATTACCTACACGACCAACAAACAGGTTGCTTTCGACCATCTCCGGGATCGAATTCAATTGCGCGGATGTAATACACAGTTGGGCCTTAATTTCATTGACCATGAACAGCGTCCTTTGCTGTTACGAGGATTGCATTTTGCGTTGATCGACGAGGCCGATAGTGTGCTGGTGGATGAAGCGGTAACGCCGCTGATTATTTCCAAGCAGGGGCAACCCGCTTACGCCAAGGAGATCTTGGTCGAAGCGTTAACCAAGGCTAAGTCGTTGGTTGCGGGCCAGCATTTTGATCTGCAGGCTGATAGTCGGCTTTTAACGCTCTCTACCGAGGGCAAAGAAGATCTCAAGGAATGGGCGCAAGTGGTAACCGGGCTCTGGCGCAACACGCGGTACCGCGAGCAGTTGATCATGCAGGCACTGCGAGCGCTTTATCTGTTTGAGTGTAATTGGCACTATCTGGTCGACGAGGGAAAAGTAAAGATTATTGATGAGTTTACCGGTCGTCTGATGGCAGATCGATCCTGGGAGCAGGGTCTGCACCAGCTGATTGAGGTTAAAGAAGGTTGCGAGATAACCGGTGAAATGGAGACCATTGGCCGCATCAGTTATCAACGGTTTTTCCGACGCTACCAGATGCTCGGTGGTATGTCAGGTACCGTTCATGAGGTAGCCAGTGAGTTGCGCAGTGTTTATGGTCTGTCGGTGGCGCGGATCCCGACGCATAGAAAAAGTCAGCGCCATCACCAACGACCCCGGGTTATGCGTTCCGATACCGAGAAATGGCAGCAGGTGATCGAGAGTATCCGTTTAAAACATGCTCAGGGGCGTCCCGTATTGGTCGGAACACGATCTGTTGGTGCGTCTGAATACCTAAGCGGGCTCCTCGAAAATGCAGGCATAGAGCATTGTGTCTTGAATGCCAGGCAGGATGCCGAAGAAGCGAGGGTCGTTGCGCTCGCTGGCGCTCGCGGCCAGATCACCGTTGCGACCAATATGGCGGGCAGGGGAACCGATATCATCCTGGGAGCTGATGTCGCTAAATTCGGTGGCTTGCATGTGATCGCGACGGAACGGCATGAAGCAAGGAGAATCGATAGGCAGTTATTTGGCCGCTGTGCTCGCCAAGGGGATCCGGGCAGTTATGAAGAGATAGGGTCGCTGGAAGATGAGCTTGTATGCAGTCAGCTTTCTCCCTGGCTCCGTCGAACAACGCATCTGTTGTTGACGATGGGTAGCTGGCCTTGCGAAGCGATAGTGATCCTGTTGTTAAAGTATGCGCAGACAAAGGCACAACGAAGAAGTATTCGAATTCGAATTCAGATGCAGAAGATGGACGAGTATCTGGAAAATGTACTGGCATTTACAGGAAGGCTTGAATGAACTCCTTTGCAAACTTCACTAAATACGTCAAACCAACAGCATTGGTCCTCGCTTTTTATGGATACAGCGCGGCAGCAGTAGCTACTGAGGCGCGCGAGTTGGACTGCGTAATTGAACCCAGCGAAATTGCTGACGTGAGCAGTTCAGTCAGAGGAATTATGGAAAAAGTCCTGGTTAAACGTGGGGATTGGGTTGAAAAAGGTCAAATAATCGCGAAACTGGAATCCAGCGTCGAACGAGCCAGCGTCGCTTTGGCTCAGGCTGAAGCAGAGGCGAATAGTCTGATACGGGCCCGCTCAGCGCGGTTAACGCTGGCCGAAAAACGGGTGCGGCGGGTGCTAGAGCTGAAGAAATCCCAAGCTATCGCTTCGCAGGCGTTAGACGAGGCGGAAACCGATATGGTGTTAGCCCAGGCAGATTTGGAGCAGGTCCGCCATGATCAACACTTAGCCGCGTTGAGGCTGGCCCGGGCTCGGAGCATGTTGGCGTTACGCTCAATAAAGAGTCCCGTTACCGGTACTGTGCAGACGGTTCATATCTCTGCCGGAGAGTCAGTTGAAGACCGTCCCATCATGACGATCGTGCAGATTGATCCGCTCTATGTCGAAGTGATCGTACCGGTAAAAATGTTCGGTCAGATCAAACAAGGCGATCCATCGCATGTCTACCCCGAAGAGCCACTAGGCGGTGACTTTTTAGCCAGTGTGGTGATGGTCGAGCGGATTATCGATGCGCCCAGCGGTACTTTTGGAGTGCGTTTGGCGTTATCCAATGCTGAAAACAAATTACCTGCAGGCTTACGTTGCAAAGTGGCGTTTGACTGACGTTACTTTGAGGTTTAGCTAGTTTTCGACGGTTGTTTTCCAACTTTGAAAGCACCAATCAGACAGTGCACCAATCAGACAGTGTTAGATGTCTGGAATGTCGATGAAGCCACCGTAAGGTATACCATCTGAAAGGGGCCACGGAGCACCTGCTGGGAAATGGCATCAGCAATCCATGAGTAGGCTTCATAATGTGTTGCAGCGGGTCCCTCTAAACCACCATGTCGATCTGCTGCATGGAGCCAACTCCGCCGTCTTCTTCCAGATACATACCGCTCTGGCGCACTCGGCCTTGCGTTAGGTTTTGATTATCCTTGAGCTCAAAGGGCGTCTCGGTCGCACCCAGGTAGATCGCGCCGATGTTTCTATCCAACAAGGATTCCAGCCGGTCATCCCCCGCCTGTTTACTCCATATTTTAAGGTCAGTAAAGATGCTGTCCGCCTCATCAATAAACCCATTGTGATCGTTATCGTACTCAGAGAGGTCGGCAAAACCGTTGCCGCTAAGGGCACCAAAGAGCTCAGTGCCGTCATTGATGACTGCGTCGTTGTTGATATCCAGCGCGAGCAAGCCGCTGTTC
>JBALTG010000148.1:0-10932 GCA_036964625.1 Motiliproteus sp. | reverse complement strand
GCTGATAGATGACTCTGCCAGCATCGACTCTGCTACAACAGCTAATTCCGACATAGCCATAAAAAAGCAGCTCCTGCAGCAACGGCGGAGGTTGATCATAAAGCCTTGGTCGCTGAAGAAACCTTAGCGCCGGGATTCTGCCAGGGGTTGCTGCATACCCCGGATGCAGACCCTATTAGGGCGGTATAGGGTCAGTCGGGTTGAAACCCGACCCACAGGGATATGTGGGAAGTGTCTTAAATGCAGGAGCAATTTCAGACCGACCCACAGGGATAATGGGAAGTGTCTTAAATGCAGGAGCAATTTCAGACCGACCCACAGGGATATGTGGGAAGTGCGGCAATCCCGTCGGGAACGGGATGCGCCGATCTACAGAATACGACCCTCAACGTGTGTAGTGCATTTGTTCCGGGGCAGATCACTGCGGCGGAGGTCTGGTATAGTGGCGCTATACATTAAATAACAATAAGCGAGTCACCCCAGCAATGAGTCGTAGCAGCCCCATCTCCAGCCTGCGTAAGTTTGTCTCGCCCGAAATTATTTTCGGGGTCGGTGCGCGCAAGACCGTCGGTAACTTCGCCCGCACCTTTGGCGCCCAACGCGTGCTGATCGTATCCGATCCGGGGGTGGTGGCAGCAGGCTGGGTTGCCGATGTTGAAGCGAGCTTGCAGGAGGTCGATATCGACTACTGCCTCTACACCGGGGTCAGCCCCAATCCGCGCTGCGAGGAGGTGATGCGGGGTGCTGAGATCTACCAACAGCAAGGCTGCAACGTCATCGTCGCTATTGGCGGCGGCAGCCCGATGGATTGCGCCAAAGGGATCGGCATCATCAGCGCCAACCAGGGCCACATTCTCCAGTTTGAGGGGGTCGATCAGATCCACGCGCCGATCCCGCCGTTGATCTTTATCCCGACCACCGCTGGCACCTCGGCGGATGTGTCGCAGTTTGCGATCATCTCCGATCAGCAAAGCCGCAATAAAATCTCCATTATCAGCAAGGCGGTGGTGCCCGACGTGTCGCTGATCGATCCTGAAACCACCCTCACCATGGACCCGTTTCTGACCGCCTGTACCGGTGTCGATGCGCTGGTGCATGCGATCGAAGCCTATGTTTCCACCGCCAGCGGGCCGATGACCGATATGCACGCGCTGCAGGCGATAAAGCTGGTATCCGGCAACTTGGTTGCGCTGGTGGCCAATCCACAGGATCTGGCGCTGCGCGAACAGGTGATGCTCGGCAGCATGCAGGCCGGACTGGCGTTTTCCAACGCCATCCTCGGTGCGGTCCATGCCATGTCGCATAGCCTGGGTGGTTACCTCGACCTGCCCCACGGGCTCTGTAACGCGATCCTGCTGGAACATGTGATCGACTTTAACTATGCCTCCGCCGAAGACAAATTCAAGATCGTCGCCGATACGATCGGCATCGATACTCGCGGCATGGATCGCAACACAGTCAAACAGCGCTTATTGCAGCAGGTTCACGGGCTCAAAAAAGAGGTGGGACTGACCCAACGACTCAGAGAATCGGGGGTCAGCAGCAGCGATATTCCCGAGCTGTCGCAGAAAGCGTTGCAAGACCCCTGCATCCTGACCAACCCGCGCAAATCTAATAAACGCGATGTGGAGGTGGTGTATGAGGAAGCACTCTAACCCGCCGCCGCAAGCGCCCATCGCAGTATCAACCACGGCACCCACCGCAGCATCAGCCACGGCACCCACCACAGTATCAACCACGGCACCCACCGCAGCATCAGCCACGGCACCCACCACAGCATCAGCCATGGCATCAACAACGCCACCCACCGCCGTATCAACCACGGCATCAGCCACGGCACCCAGCGCCGCACCCACCGAGACCACGGCTAAAATGCAACAGCGCCCCCAGCCCAGCGACGAAGACGCGTTGCTGCAAAACCTGATCGGGCTCGGAGATTTCTCCGCCCGCAAGAGTTATTACCCGGAGCTGCTGGGTAAAATCAACGAGCTGGAGCAGGAAAAAGAGCGCTACGTGTGGCTGTTCGAGAACGCCCTGCACGGTATTTTTCAGGCCCGAATCGATGGCCCGGTCACCGCCGCCAACCCCGCTATCGCGCGCATCTGTGGTTACGATTCGGCCGAGCAGTTTCAACAGATCGAGCAGATTGGCGAGCAACTGTTTTACCCCGAGGATTACCGCCGCTTACTCCAGTTGCTCAAGCACGATGGCCAGAAGGTCGGTTTTGAAACCCAGTTTCGTACCCGCAGCGGCGCACCCGTCAGCATCTCCACCAACGTCCTGCTAAAGGATCGCGAACAGGGACTGATCGAAGCCTTTGTTCAGGATATTACCGGCCGTAAACAAGCCGAAGCGGCGCTGAATCAGCTCAACACGGAACTGGAACAGCGGGTCAACGACCGGACCCGGGAACTCAGTGCGGTCAACAACCAGCTAAGCTCGGTCAACCAACACCTGCGCCAGGAGATTCAGGAGCGGACCCAGATTGAGACGGCGCTGCAAACCGCCAAGCAAGACGCCGAAGACGCCAACGCCAGCAAGGATAAATACCTGGCGGCTGCCAGCCATGACCTGCTGCAACCCCTCAATGCGGCCCGTCTGCTGATTTCCGCCCTGCAGGACAAAAGCCTGGGGGCCGAAAACCAACTGCTGGTCGAGCGCACCCATGAGGCCCTCGGCGGCGCGGAAGCACTGCTCACCGACCTGCTGGATATATCTAAATTAGACGCCAATGCGGTCACCGCTGATCTGACCCTGTTCAGTGCCGCCGAGCTGATCTCGGCACTAACCTCGGAATCGGAACCCCTGGCGCAACAAGCTGGCTTAGGCTTCGCTAGTGTCAACTGCCACGCCATCATTCGCAGCGATTCACGCCTGCTGATGCGTATCCTGCGCAACTTTATCAGCAACGCCATTCGCTATACCGAGCAGGGCCGTATTGTGCTCGGCTGCCGGCGTCGCGGGGCCCAACTTGAACTGCAGGTACTCGATACCGGCCCCGGCATACCCGCAGATAAACGCCAGGATATCTTTCGCGAATTTCACCAGCTTAGTCCTCACCAGCTTAGCCCTCACCACGACGGCGCCCAACCGAGCCAGAGTTTCGGCCGCAGCAAGGGGGTCGGACTTGGCCTGGCCATTGTCGATCGGATTGCGAAGATGCTCGACCACCGGATAGAACTCCGCTCCTGTCCCGGGCACGGTTCCTGCTTCTCAATCAGGGTGCCTATAGCCACGTCGATCACCCCGTACAAAACACAGCGTGCGGCTCCCCCGCCCCCCGCTCTGGGATCGGATCTGACCGGTGTCCGGGTGTTGGTGATCGAGAATGAAGAGTCGATCCGCATCGGTATGACCGCGTTACTGCAGCAGTGGGGCTGCGAGATAAAAACCGCCGATGGCATAACACAGGCGCAGAGCGCGTATGCAGGCCAGGCCCCCGACATTATTCTGGCCGATTATCATCTGGACCAGGGCGTTACCGGAGTTGACGTTATCGAGGCGCTGAAGCAGGGCTACCCGTCGAGTCAACAACCGATCCCCCCCGCCATCATGATCACCGCAGACCGTAGCGATGTGATCCTTAAACTTTTTCAGCACAAGGGCTTAACGCGACTGAACAAGCCGATCAAACCCGGAAAATTGCGCGCCCTGATGAGCCATCTGCTAAATCCTAAGCCATAACTCTAAACCATAATCCAAAATCAGATGGTGATATTTGTCACTATATTGACAATTAGTCTATTCGCAGCAGTACCAAAGTAGCACTCTTTTCGATCCGCCCACCAATAGGTTCAACCCCAGCCCACGCCTACCATCTCCCTTAACAATAACAATGATAAGGGAGCCCGCCCATGCACCTGGTAACCCCACAGATCGCTATCGGCAGCCGCGACGACGCCGCCAATCCACAGCTGTTAGAACAGTTCGGTATCGACGCCATTCTGAGTTTGGAGCCGGTCCGACTGAGCCGCCCCGCGGCCTGTCAGATGACCCTGCAGGTCAAGGATCGTATCGCCCTGCCTGCTGCCGTTATCGAACAGGCGGTTGGCTTCATCCATCAACAATTGCTGCTGGGACGCCGGGTCATGGCGCACTGCCAGATGGGCATCTCCCGTTCACCGGCGCTGGTGCTGGCTTATCTGCATCAGCATCAGGGGCTCTCGCTCAGCCAGGGATTAGCCTTGATCCAACAAGCCCGCCCCCATGCCGAGCCGCATCCTGTGCTGCTGGCATCACTGCAGCAGTATTTTCAGCGCCAGGCTTCTGAGCTACAGGTTTCTGAACTACAGGTTTCTGAGTTACAAGTTTCTGAGCTACCTATTTCTGAACTACAGGCTTGTGAGCGACAGGCCTGTGAACAACCGGCGTTACAACCCCGCTGTGGTGACCAATCGCAGAAGTTGGTGTTATGAAACTGTGCCGTTTTCTGCATCACCGTGATGGGCTGGAAAAGATCGAGCAGGGCATCGCCGAGCCCGAACAGCAGACCCTCTACACCGACACCCAGCAATTCCACTTCGATGAGGTCAGGCTGCTGGCGCCGCTGCAACCGGGCAAGATCGTCTGTGTCGGGCTCAACTACATCGGTCATCAGTTCGATGGCCATGCACTGCCCGAGCAGCCGCTGATATTCCTCAAACCCGGCAGCGCCGCAACGGGTCCGGATGCCGTGATCCCCTTCCCGGCGCAGAGCCAGCAGATCGATTTTGAAGGTGAACTGGGGTTGGTGATCTCGCGGCCTGCCTACCAGATCGAGCCAGACCAGGTCGCCAAGCATATTCTCGGTTACTGCTGCGGCAACGACGTCACCGCCCGCGATATTCAGGATCTGGAGCAGAGTCATACCCGGGCCAAGGGCTTTAACGGTTTTGCCCCCTTTGGCCCCTGGCTGGAAACCGACTTTGACCCGAATCATTTTGAACTGCGCACCTTCCTCAATGGCACATTAAAGCAGCGAGCCAGCAGCGATGATCTGCTATTTTCGATTCCTGAGCTGGTCAGTTTTATCAGCCAGATCATGCCGTTGGACGCCGGAGACCTGATCCTCACCGGGACGCCGCAGGGGATGGGACCGATGCAACCCGGCGATGAGGTGGTCGTCGAGATCAGCGGAATCGGCAGCCTCAGTAACCGCCTCGGCCCGCCTTGTCATCCGCACCAGAACAAGAACCACCCGATGACCACCCAACAGGAGCTACGTTGTGGCTGAGTTAACCCATACTACCGATACTATCCATACTACCCAGATTTCGTTTATCGACCTGTCGGCCAACGAGAACCCCCTTGGGCCGTCGCCCAAAGCGCTGCGTGCCATCGAGCAATCACTCAGCGGCCTGCACCGCTACCCGGAAAAAGATGGTGATCCGCTGCGCGATGCACTGGCGCAACAGCATGGCCTTAACCGCGAGCAACTGTTGCTCGGCAACGGTGCCACCGAACTGCTGGAGTTCGCTGCCCGTGCCTGCCTCAGCCATCACGCGGACGAGCCCGCCGAAGCGCTGATCGCCACCCCCTGTTTTATCCCTTATCAAAAAGTTATTCAGCGCGCGGGCGGCACGCTGGTCAGTATTCCCTGCGCCCTCGGTGTGGATCCGCTCGATGCGCTGTTGGCGGCGGTGACCGGGCGTACCCGATTGATCATTCTCGGCACCCCCAATAATCCGACCGGTTCAATGATCAAACAGACCTCACTGGAACGCTTTGTTGCCGCACTGCCCAAGCAGGTTCTACTGGTACTCGACGAGGCGTATATCGAGTATATCGATCACCCCGAGTGTGCCGATAGCCTGCGGCTGCTCGCCCAGGGTCACAACCTGTTACTGCTACGTTCACTGTCCAAGGCTTATGGCCTGGCCGGGTTACGGATCGGCTACGCCCTGGGTACAACAGCCTTAATCGACCAGCTCAACGGTCAACGCCAGCACTACAACACCAACACGCTGGCGCAGGCGGCGGCGCTGGCGGCCATCGCCGATCAGGACCACCTCAGCGCAACCCTGGCCAACAACCGTCTGGGACGCGATTACCTGGGTCGTTCATTCCGTGCCCTGGGGCTTAACTTTCTACCTTCTCAAGCCAATTTTTTTCTGCTCGAGGTCGGCGACGGCGATGCCTGGGTGCAGGGCTTGGCGCAGCAAGGGATTCGGGTTAAGCCGATGGATCGCTATCGGTTGCCGCAGCATATCCGCATCAGCATCGGTCTGCCGCATCAGAACCAGGCGTTGGTAGCAGCACTGCAGCAGTTGCTTCATACCCGCGCTGAAGCGCAACGCAATCAACCCTGTTCACAGCTGCGAATCCAACAATCAACTCAATAATCAAGCCAACAACCTATTCAACAAGCAATCCAGAAAGAAACCCAGCAGCGGCTTTCCGCATGAGTTTGTTTCTGCGCAATAAGCCTCAGCGCTAACAATAAAAATTAAGGAGATACCTATGGTGATGATCATGGCCCCTGGGGGCACCAAAGAGATGGCGCTGGGCGTACTCGATGCCGGCGCCGACGCCACCTACGTCGGCGTGCAGGGCTGGAGTCGTCGCGGTAACCAGGACGAACTGAGCGACGACGATATCCGTTATGTGATCGATTATGCCCTGGCGCGCGACAAGGATGTCCGCATCGTCGTCAACACCCAGCCCAGCTCGATCGAGATTCCGATGTTTCTGGAGCGGGTCAAGATGTACCACGAGTGGGGCGCCAAGGGCTTCATGATCTCCGATATCGGCTGCATGAAGCTGGTCAACGAGCAGATCCCTACCGCCCAGATCCACACCAGTGTCGGCTGTGGCATCACCAACTATGCCGACGTCCATTTCCTCAGCGAACTGGGTGCCCGCTACGTGGTGCTGCCCTACCGTCTCAGCGTCGAAGAGATCCGTCAGATCAAACAGGAAAACAACGTCGGTATCGAGGTGTTTCTGTTCAAGACCCCTGCGGGCGGCAAGATCTGTCCCGGCAAATGCATGATGAGCAGCTATTTCAGCTTCGAACGCTGGCTCGATGAGCAGGGTAAAGACCATTTCTTCGGCAGCGCCAGCCGCGGTGGCGATTGCCTGCGGGTCTGTCAGACGATGTGGGATCTGGAGACCGCCGAGCAGCAGATCGAGCAAGAGATCACCATCAAGGAGAATCCGTCGCTGTGGCTGAGCGAGCTACCGGCCTACCTGCACGCCGGGGTCGAGTGCCTCAAGGTGCCGGGGCGCGATCGCTCCACAGGACTGGTGATGGACCTGACCAGCTGCTACCGCCGCGCGGTCGACGACATCCTCAGTTGCGATACGCCTGACCTTTCAAGCTACGAAATCGAGCTGCAGGCACTGCGTGTCCGCTGGCAACTCGAACGCGGCAAGCGTGACGACCGGCTGATCGATTCAGCACTGGCCGCCTCCAGCCGCTCGCTGATCTCGACCGATCGCCTGAGCGTCTGAACCGCCCTGTGAGTAGAACGCCCCAAGACAGATCGGGTGCCAACCTGATCGCATAACAACTGCCATCGACACTATAACAATAAGGAACACCAGCATGTTTGAGCTATCGACCAACTGCGCTAACCCCAAGCAACTGCGCCAGACCGATTTTTCCGACTTTGATGCGATCTACCTCGGCGACTTCTCCTGTATGGAGTACCCCAACAACTACTGCTCGCACCCGGAGCTGCTCGAAGCCGCTGTCAGCGAACTCAAAGCACAGCATAAAAAGGTCTATCTGCGGCTCTATGCCACCCCCGGTAACGAAGACCTGCCGCAAGTGCGGGAGATGATCGAGGCGGCGTTAAAGCTGCCGTTCGATGCGTTCGAGGTGCACAACCTCGGGGTGCTGCGCATTCTGCAGCAAATGGGTTCGACCCTGCCGGTGCACCTGGGTGTGTTCGGTAACCTGTACACCGATGCCTCGGCACGGGTACTTAAAGATTTTGGCGTCACCCGGGTTTACCCCAATCCCGAACTGAGCCTGACCGAGATCCACTACATTCGCGAGCAGACCCCGATCGAGGTGGTGCTACCGGTGCACGGCAAGATCCCACTGGTGATCTCCGAGACCTGTTTTATCATCGAGAACAGCCAGAGCTGCGCCAAAAAAGTAGACAGCAACGGCAATAGCGTCTGCAGCTTCCCCTGCTCGCAGGACTACTGGCTCAACCGCAGTAACGGCCAGTGGGTGCTCAAGGACACCGGCCGCATGACCCTGTCCGGTAAGGACCTGTGCATGATCGAGCATATCCCCGAGCTGCTACAGGCCGGCCAGAGCTACTTCTACATCCAGAGCCACGGCGAGACCCCGGAGTACGTCCAGACTACCGGTCGACTCTACCGCCAAGCGCTGCAACAGGCCGAGGCGGGCAACCGCAGCGACGATCCGCAAGCCGAGATGGATGTCCTGAATGCGTTGTCCAAAGAGGGGCTTTGCAACGGTTACTACTTTGAAGGTGCAGGCCAGACCTATATCGCGAGGGGCTGATCATGCAATCTTCTGCGACACACGCAAACAACTACCGTCCCTACCTGCTGGCACCGGCCGGTTCGCTGGCGATGGCCCAGATGGTGGTGGATGAGGGCGCCGACGCACTCTATATGGGGCCGCTGGGCTGGAGCCGCCGCCCCTACGAATCGGAGATGACCGACGAGGATATCCGCGAGGCGATCGACTACGCCCAGAGCCGTGGGTGCGATGCGCGCATCGTCCTCAACACCTTTCCCAGCCCGCTGGAGATGGATGCCTTTACCGACAAGGTCAAACTGTTCGGCGGCTGGGGAGCATCGGGCTTTATCGTCACCGATGTCGGTGCGATTCGCCTGATCCGCGAGCTGCTACCCGAGACTCAGATCCACGTCAGCATCGGCAGCGGCATCACCAACGCGATGGACGGCGATTTCTACCAGCAGCTCGGTGCCGATCTGCTGATCCTGCCCTATCGCTGGGGTGAAGCGGAGATCGATATCGTCCGCGAAACCAGCAGTATCGGGCTGGAGGTGTTTCTGTTCGAGACGGTGCAGACAGGCAAGATCTGCCCCGGCAAATGCATCATGAGTTCCTACCTCAAGTTCCGCGAGTGGCAACAGATCGAGGGTGACCGCGACTTCCACGGCAGCGCCAACCGGGGGGCCAAGGAGTGCTACCGGGTGTGCCAGACCCATTGGGGTTTTAGTTCAGACAACCGTTCCGACAACGCTGCCGTCAACGACCACCCCCAACAACTGAAGCTGCGCAGCGATGCGCAATTGATGCTCGACCAGTTGCCGGCCTATATCGACCGTGGCGTGGAGTACTTCAAGCTCTCCGGGCGCGAACGGCCGATCGAGATGATCCGTGATCTGGTGCGCTTCTACCGCCGTGTATTCGACGCCCTCCTTGATGGCAGCCAGACCGACATGTCGGTCTATCACGCCGAGATGGAACAGCTGCGCCAGCGCTGGAGCAAAGCCAAATCGCGCCGCGTCGGCACCCTGATGGCACGCGCTAAAAGCTATAGCGGTGACGAGCCCGCAGCCAGCGACACGGCGGTGATGAGTGTCCAGCCACGGGCACTGAGCGAGCCTATTCAGCCTAACGACGCGGTACCGGCCAATGCCTGATCAGCAACCCAACCGCCCCGCCGAAGACGCGCCACTAGGCGCCTTAAAGGCAGCATTCGAGTCGACCGGCAGTCCGCACTGGATCATGTATACGATCCAGCGCCTGGGACTGGACCGCAAACTCGGCTTCACGCTGCAGATCGACTACCTGGACGACCGCATGAGCGGGGCGCGCCATGCCACCGAACAGGCGCTGGTCGACGAGACTGTGGATTTTATCGATACCGACTGGATCACCCTGGCCCGCTGCCGGCATCAGGGGCTGCGCGTCTCGGCCGTGTATCCCTACGGTCGAATTCTGGGCGGGCTGGTGGTGCCGAGCGATAGCGGTATCGATAACCTGCCGCAACTGCGCGGCAAGACGCTCGGGGTCGTCAGCACGCTGGACAAGAACTGGATTCTGGCCCGCGCTTACGCCCAGAAGCGCTACCAGTTCGACCTGGCCTCCGAGGTCTCACTGCAACAGGCCCGCTCAAAATCGGTGCTCAAGCAGTGGCTCGATCAGCGCCGGGTCGATGCCGCGCTGGTGTACTGGCACCAGATACCGTTTTTGGCGCAACAGCAGGATTACCGGCTACTGCTGGATATCCCGTCGGTGCTGCCGGAACTGGGGCTGACGCCCACCCCCACCACCTTCTTCGTGTTTCGCGACCAATTTATCGCGCAGCGTCCGGCGCTGGTGCGGGCCTTTATCAAAGCGTTTGAACGTGCCTTAAGACAACTCCACAACGACGATGCGCTGTGGCTGGAGATTGCTCAAAAACTGCTGCATATCGATGACCCGCAGTTGTTGGCGGCGATGCGAGAGATCTGGCGCTCACGGATGCCGGGGAGTTGGAATCGCGCCGCCATCGAAGAGTTGCAGGGACTGTATCAGCAACTCGAACAGCAACAGCAGCAACAGGGCGAAACATTGGGCGCCGGCGATCAGCTGCCCGACGGCTGCTTCAACTGGCAGTTTATGACGCCCTCTGGGGACACCCGAGCGACACCGCCGACAACAACAACAACAACAACAACAACACAAACAGCCATACCACAGACACCAGCACCACCCGCTACGCCACCACCAAATCCAACACCATCCACAACAATAACAACAGAACCCGCCGTGGCGATTCCCGCGGGCGAGTGACGAGGACAATCGAATGACGTTAACGAGCCAACCCAAGGTCAAACTGATGGGCCCCGGCGGCAGCGCCGAAATGGCCATCGCGGCACTCGAGGCCGGCGCCGACTCTGTCTTTATCGGCCCCAAAGGCTGGAGCCGCCGCCCCAAGAGCGACGAACTGACCGACGAAGAGATGTACCGGGTGATCGACTACGGCGTGACCCACAATAAAGATATCCGCGTCG
>JBALTG010000147.1:0-11124 GCA_036964625.1 Motiliproteus sp. | reverse complement strand
CCGTAGGTGATCCGCTGTACTAGACCCTTTCTTATGATCTTAATGGCCATTCCTGAGCGACAGACACTGAATAGATGATTTATGACCTGATGTTTCATTCGATAAGTCCATATTCTTGAAGTATGGCGCTGTACGTACCGTTCTCGCGAATCAGCCTTAAACCCCGATTGAAGCCCTTGACGATTTCCCCATGCTTCAGAGACCTATGTACCAAGCTATGTACCAGAATCAAACTGAAGTGCCTAAAAACAGAAAAAGCCGCTAACAATTAGCGGCTTATCTGCAAGTGGTGGAGCTGGCGGGACTTGAACCCGCGTCCACAATGTTTCCGAACCAGTGATACTACATGCTTAGTCAGTTATTTAATTTAACTCTTGAGACTCCTACTGACAGGATTCTTTAGAGCGAGCCAGATTCGTTTTAACGCTTCAGCCCCTAGCGAGACATCCGTCGCGATCCTGTATGGGATGACCTTCCGTACCACAGCCTACAGGCAAGCATGTGTGGAAGGGCGCTATGCAGGTGTTTAAGCTGCTAGTGCGTAGTTTTCGTCGTTTGCAATTAAGCATTGGCAGTGTTTATTTACGTGATCATTTACCACTCACGGCATGCACACAGGACATACGCACCATGTCGAAACCAAATCAGCCCCGAAATCGTTGTGTCCGGTATGATCGACCTGTCGGTCGAGTCAGACATCTCCTCTAAAACAGCTACTCAACTGTTGGAGCTTGAATAGGTTAAAAAGTTCGTTTGGATCAGTTATTGTTCATGATCCGTTGTTTTTGCCGACTCCAGTCACGATCCTTTTCGGTCGCACGTTTGTCGTGTTCTTTCTTGCCTTTGGCCAAGCCGATTTCGCACTTTACCTTGCTGCCTTTCCAGTACAGCGCCAATGCGATGCAAGTATGGCCTTTCTGCTCGGTGCTGGCAAATAACTTACCTAGTTCGCGCTTATTGAGCAGTAGTTTTCTTTGCCGTGTCGGCTCCGCGACCACGTGGGTGCAGGCCGTTTGCAGCGGCATAATGTGGGCATTAAGCAGCCAGGCTTCGCCGTCCTTGAGGAAAACATAGGAGTCGGTCAGTTGCGCTTTGCCTGCCCGCATGCTTTTGACTTCCCAGCCAGCCAGGACTAATCCCGCCTCAAAGCGCTCATCGATGTGATAATCGTAACGAGCGCGTTTGTTCTTGGCGATGTTGCCGTTGGATGAGGACGTGTTTTTTGTAGCCATGGCGGCGATTATATAGAGCCGCCGAGGCTAAAGCGAGAGGGGCGTGCGCGGTTTAATGGAAGGCGTTGATTGGCTGCGTGAATTTTGTTTCGCCACGGCATTGCTATAAAATCAACGCTCTGTTTCTGATTTTTGGTTTGCTGTATGCGCGATCGGCAATCGATACATGGCTCCTGGGCGAGTCGCGGCACCTTTATTCTGGCCGCGACTGGGGCTTCGGTAGGGCTGGGTAATATTTGGAAGTTTCCCTATATCGCCGGCGAGAATGGTGGCGGGGCGTTTGTGCTGGTGTATCTGGTCTGTGTCGCCTTGGTGGGTATTCCGATCATGATGGCCGAGGTGCTACTGGGGCGTCGTGGGCGCCAGAGCCCTACGGCGACCTTTCGTGAGCTGGCTCTCGAGGTCGGCAGCACGCGACGCTGGGCATGGTTGGGGCTCTGTGGGGTATTAGCAGGGGTGCTGATCTTCGGGTTTTACAGTGTGGTGTCCGGATGGGTGCTGGCCTACGTGTTCTATGCTGCTGACGGCCGCTTCGTGGGTGCTGGGGTGGATCAGGTTGCGGCCTTATTTGCCGGGCTGCTGGCCGATCCGCAAGCGCTGATGATCTGGCATACGCTGTTCGTGGTTGTGGTTGTCGGTGTGGTTGCTCGCGGGGTAAATAGGGGGTTAGAGGCGTCGATCCGGGTTTTGATGCCGCTGCTGTTTGTTTTGCTGCTGCTGCTGCTGGCTTACGCGATGACGTCGGGGGCTTTTGCTCAGGGTGTTGATTTTCTGTTTAATGTCGATTTTTCGGAGTTGAGTTGGAACGCGGTGCTGGTGGCGCTGGGGCATGCGTTTTTTACCTTAAGTCTGGGGATGGGGTCGATGATGGTGTACGGCTCCTATATGCCCAAAAGTGCGTCGATTGGCGTTAGCGTATTGATGGTTGCGGCATTGGATACGCTAATTGCGTTGGCTGCTGGGTTGGCTATTTTTCCGTTGGTGTTTGCCAATCAACTGGATCCAGGCGCGGGTCCTGGGTTGATGTTTGTGACCCTGCCGGTGGCTTTCGGGCATATGGATGGCGGTCAAATATTTGGTTTTCTGTTTTTCTCGATGGTGGCTATTGCGGCATGGAGCTCGGCTATCTCTCTGCTTGAGCCTGTTGTAGCCTATGTTGTTGAACGTTTCGAGATTACCCGGGCCGCGGCCTGTATGATTCTTGGGTGCGTGGTTTGGCTGTTGGGAATGGGGGCGCTGGCGTCATTTAATGTGGGTAGTCAGTGGTCGTTGTTCGGGCTGAGTTTTTTCAATCTGCTGGATTTCCTTACCGCCAGTGTGTTGTTGCCGTTGGGCGGGCTGCTGATCTGTGTGTTTGCGGGTTGGTGGGTGGGTAGGCGGATAACGCGTGAAGAGCTGTCGCTGCGATCAGAATGGGTGTTTAATGGCTGGTTTTTTTTGGTGAGGTATGTCGCTCCGGTCGCCGTAGCGATCGTATTTATTGCTAATTTATGGCAGAAGATCACCGCATAAACGGAGACGGGCATGACCGATGTTGATCGCAGTGCGTTAGTTATGCATTCTGCAAAGCAGATGTTTGATTTGGTCAATGATGTGTTGGGTTACCCCGCATTCTTGCCTTGGTGTGCCAATACCGAGATTTTAGAGCAGACCGGGCCGCAGGTTGTTGCGCGATTGGGGGTGGCTATGGGCGGTTTCAAATACAGCTTTGTCACCCGTAATGTGATCGAGGCGCCCAGCTCTATTTTGATCGAGCTGGTTGAGGGGCCGTTCAGTAGTTTGGCCGGATCCTGGTGCTTTACCGAGCTGGGCGAGGACGCCTGCAAGGTGAGTTTAAATCTTCATTTTGACTTTAAAGGCAAGCTGACGGGATTGGCGATGGGTAAAGTGTTCAACCAGATCGCCGTGGCGATGGTGGGGGCCTTTTGTGCGGAGGCCGACCGGCGTTACGGCTGCTAAGGTTGGCTCGACGCGTGCGCTTCCAGGCTCCTAGGGTCAGGCAAAAGATGAGTGAATGACTATGATGAATGTCGAGGTGGCTTACGCATTACCCGACGAGCAGAAAATTTGTGCTCTGAAGGTGGAACTCGGCTGTACCGTCTATGAGGCGGTGGTCCGTTCTAAGATTGTTGAGTATTTTCCTCAGATCGATCCCGATAAGGATCCGATGGGGATTTTTGGCAAGGCGGTTCGCGATCCGCGCACCGAGGTGCTACGAGACGGGCAGCGGGTGGAGATCTATCGTCCGCTGACTATCGATCCGAAAGTAGCCCGGGCTAACCGTGCTGCTAAGCTAAAAGCGGCACAGTCGTAGGCGATTAGCCCGGTGGCTTAGTCGGTTGGTTTAGTCGGTTGGCTTAGGTAGATTGGCGCATGGGTGTGTCAGCATTGCTGAATAGGCTCCTGCGAGCCTATTCAGCCAAGTAAGTTAACCTGCTTACGCAAGGTTCGATGGGCGAAGGACACATAGATCGGGTGCTAGGTGTCCACCAGGTTAAGCGCTCGACCTTTAGAGGTGCTATTGCGCTGCCGGCATCTCTGCGGGGGCGTAGTCGCCACTGACTCGTGACAGTTTGTCGTCTTTGAAAAACAGCGTCAGGCGTTGTGTGGCTCCGGCATCTCCGCCCTTGCTGAGGCTGTATAGGTAGTCCCAGCGTGACTGGGTAAAGGTATCGACGAGCATGGGCGTGCCGAGAATATATTTTACCTGGCGGTGGCTCATTCCCGGCTTGAGTTTGTCTATCATCTCTTGAGTGATTCGATTTCCCTGCTGGATATCGATTTTGTGGACACCGGGAAAGAAGGTGCAGCCGCCGAGTGTTGTCAGCAAACTGAAGAGAATGGTAATGCTAATAATAATTCTTTGCATTTGGGTATGGCTTCAATCAAACTTGATCACAAATGATACATCATTCTTCAGGCTCGGCTAAGCGCTAACATAGACCTCCGTTAACTAAAAACAGTGGCGATCATGAGTTCAGAAAATCAAGAACTGCGAAAGGCAGGTCTGAAAGTGACCCTGCCCAGGGTCAAAATCTATCAGATTCTGGAGCGTGCGGGTGAGGGCGATCACTGGAGTGCGGAGAACATCTACAAGATCCTGATGGAGTCGGGTGAGGATGTTGGGCTGGCCACGGTGTACCGGGTTTTGACCCAGTTTGAAGCGGCGGGCCTGGTGGTCAGGCATCATTTTGAAGGCGGTCATTCGGTATTTGAGCTCTCCGCCGACGAAAAACACGACCATATCGTTTGCGTCAAATGCGGCCGGGTGAAAGAGTTCAGTGATCCTGGGTTGAATGCGCGTCAGCAACAGATTGCCAAGGATCTTGGGTTTAGTATCTCCGACCGGACCGTGTACTTATACGGTGTCTGTGAAGGGGGTTGCAAGAAACCTTTATAGTCCGCGGTTTGAGCGTCATCGGTGAGCAAGCCAGCACTGTGCTGTTTGGCTCGATATGACCAGTAAAGGTGCGAACATGGGAAAGCCGACATTATGTCGGCTTTTTTCGTTATTAGCTTTTTGTTTGAGCGCTAGTCCAGGGCCAGCATCTCTTCGGCATGATCGATCGAGCGCTGAGTGATGTCGATGCCGCCGAGCATTCTGGCGATCTCCTGTACCCGCTGCGGGGCATCCAGGCGCTGGATGCGGCTGCTGCTGTGGTCGCCGTTATGTTGCTTGCTGACAAACAGGTGCTGTTGTCCGCGTGAGGCGACTTGGGGCTGGTGGGTGACGCAGAGTACCTGGCTGTGGCTGCCGAGTTCGCGTAGCAGTCGTCCTACCACTTCGGCAATCGCGCCACCGATGCCGACATCCACTTCATCAAATGCCAGTACTGGTGTGGCGGTGGTTTGTGCGGTCACCACCTGAATGGCCAGGCTGATGCGTGAGAGTTCGCCGCCGGAGGCGACTTTTACCAGCGGCTTGGCAGGCTGGCCGGGGTTGGTGCTGATCAAAAATTCGGTCTCTTCCAGTCCGTAGGCCTTGGCGGGGCAGGAGGTCAGGCTGACTTCGAAGTTGCTGGCGGGCATGCCGAGTAGGGTCAGCTGGCTGTTGACCTGGGTGCTGAGGCGTTCGGCGGTTGCGTTGCGCTGTTGGCTCAGTTGCTGGGCCTGTAGTTGGTAGGCTTGCTCTGCATTTTGGCAGTCCTGCGTAAGTTGCTCTAGGGTGCTGTCGCTGAGGCTTAGCTCAGTCAGTTCCTGGGTCAGTTGTAGGTGCAGCTGGGGCAGTTGGTTGGTTTCGACCTGGTGTTTGCGGGCGAGCTGGTACAGCAGGCTAAGGCGCTCTTCGACCTGTTCCAGGCGCTGCGGGTTGACCTCGGTGCGGTCGATAAAGTGGCTCAGTTCCAGCGACGCCTCTTCGATCTGAATCAGTGCAGAATTAAGCATGTCGCTGCTGTTACGCAGGGCGTCGTTGTCGATGTTCAGTGCTGCGAGTTGTTGTAGGCAGTTGTTGAGCAGGCTGGCGCAGTTGCCCTCTTCCGACTCGGTGGTGCGCTGGCGAACCGCATCGCAGGTATCCAGTAACGTCTCGGCGTGGGCAAGCTGTTGCTGCTCCTGTTCGAGCCCGTGCAGTTCGCCCGCTTCAGGCGCGATCTGGTCTAGCTCTTCAACCTGGTAGCGCAGTAGTTGCTCGCGTGCGTCCTGTTGCACGCTGCGGTTACGCAGCGTATCGAGGCGTTGCTGCAGTTGTTGCCAGTCACGAAATTGTTGCCGGGTCTGGTTGCTGAGTGCGTCCAGGCTGCCAAAGCCATCCAGCAGTGGTCGGTGATGGTCTTTTTTGAGTAGCTTCTGGTGTTCGTGCTGGCCATGGATCTCGATCAGTAGTTCGCCCAGGGCGCGCAGGTTTTGCAGCGGCGCGGGCTGGCCGTTGATGTAGGCCCGCGAGCGGCCATTACGGCCGACGACGCGGCGCAAAATGCAGTCATGGTCCTGGTTGAGCTCGTTGTCGGTCAGCCATTGCTGAGCGAGCGGTAGCTGGCTCAGATCGAAGCTGGCGCTGATATCGGCGCGCTCGCAGCCATGCCGCACCATGTCTGAATCACTGCGGTCGCCCAGTGCCAGTCCCAGCGCATCGAGCATGATCGATTTACCGGCGCCGGTCTCACCGCTGATGACGGTCATGCCAGCCTCTAGCTCCAGATCTAGTTGTTCGATCAGGGTAAAGTCGCGAATGCTCAGATGGGTCAGCATGGAGGGCTCCTTGCGGGGCAATATATAATGATAAGCATGTTTATTTATACAGTAGTTTGTACGGTGATACCAGTCTCGTTTTTGTTGTTTTGATTTAGGTCTTGAAACCGACCTCACGGTCCCCATATACAGGTGACAGATAAGGAACCGATGTTCCAATTGTCCACCTAAATGTTGGAGACATTGATGGCAAACCAAGATAAAGCGCAAGCACCACAGGCTGAAGATCTGCAGGCTCAGGAGTTCGCTGGTGTGGAAGGTGGGGCTGTCGATAGCTCCCCTGAAGCTGCCGCCGATGCCTTGGCGGGTGAGACCCTGCATCAGGGCTTGGATCAAGAGTTGGTCAAGGCGCAGCTGGCGCTGTCCGAGGCTCAGGATCAGGTCTTGCGAGCGCAGGCGGATGTACAAAACGTCCGTCGCCGGGCCGAGCAGGACGTGTCCAAGGCGCGTAAGTTTGCGTTGGAGAAGTTCGCCGAAGAGCTGATTCCGGTGGTCGATAACCTCGAGCGCGGCATCGAATCGGCGCAGAACGAAGCCGCCGATGTGACGGTGATCCGTGAAGGGATGGAGCTGACGCTGAGTAGTTTCGTGGCGGCGCTGAAGAAATTCAACGTAGTGCCGGTTGATCCGCAGAACGAACCGTTTGACCCGCAGCTACACCAGGCGATGTCGATGGTTGAAAACGACAAGGTTGAGCCTAACACCGTCTTGCATGTGATGCAGAAGGGTTACCAGCTCAACGGGCGCCTGGTGCGTCCGGCGATGGTTATGGTGTCCAAGGGCGGCAGCAAAAAGCCGGTTTCACCGAGCATTGACGAAAAAGCATAAGGGCTGTCATTTTGGTTGTTTTTTGAGCGGCTATTCCGAGCAGCCCTTGAAACGGCAATAAACAGACCAATATAGATAATCATTCAAGAATCCGCCGGTATCGATAACCTTACGAACCGGACAGTCAGACTGGAGCGAAACATGGGTAAAGTAATTGGTATTGACCTGGGCACCACTAACTCTTGTGTGTCAGTACTCGATGGTGGCAAGCCAAAAGTAATCGAGAATTCTGAAGGTGACCGGACTACGCCTTCCATCATCGCCTATACCGACGATGATGAAATCCTGGTGGGTCAGTCGGCCAAGCGCCAGGCGGTCACCAACCCGACTAACACCCTGTTTGCGATCAAGCGTCTGATCGGTCGTCGTTTTAAGGATGACGTGGTTCAGAAAGATATCAAGATGGTGCCATACGGTATCTGTGAAGCAGACAATGGCGATGCTTGGGTCGATATCAAGGGCAACAAGCAGGCGCCGCCGCAGATCAGTGCCGAGATTCTGAAGAAGATGAAGAAGACCGCCGAAGATTTCCTCGGTGAGTCGGTAACCGAAGCGGTTATTACCGTGCCAGCATACTTCAACGACTCCCAGCGTCAGGCCACCAAAGACGCCGGTAAGATCGCCGGTCTGGAAGTAAAGCGGATCATCAACGAGCCGACAGCGGCAGCACTGGCTTATGGTATGGACAAGAAGCGTGGCGATAGCACGGTTGCTGTTTATGACCTGGGTGGCGGTACCTTCGATATCTCTATCATCGAGATTGCAGAAGTTGACGGCGAGCACCAGTTCGAAGTGCTGTCTACCAACGGTGATACCTTCCTGGGCGGCGAAGATTTCGATTCACGCCTGATCGAGTATCTCGCCGATTCTTTCAAGAAAGATACCGGTATCGATCTGCACACCGATCCTCTGGCGCTGCAGCGTCTGAAAGAAGCGGCGGAGAAAGCCAAGGTTGAATTGTCCAGCAGCCAGCAGACCGACGTTAACTTGCCTTACATCACTGCCGATGCCAGCGGTCCTAAGCACCTTAACGTTAAGGTGACTCGTTCTAAGCTGGAATCACTGGTTGAGGCGCTGGTCGATCGTACTATCGCACCTTGCGCCCAGGCGCTGAAGGATGCAGGTCTGAGCGCGTCTGAGATCGATGACGTGATCCTGGTCGGTGGCCAGAGCCGGATGCCGCAGGTACAGGAAAAAGTTAAAGCGTTCTTCGGTAAAGAAGCGCGTAAAGATGTTAACCCGGATGAAGCTGTCGCCATGGGTGCTGCGATCCAGGCTGCGGTACTGTCCGGCGAAGTCAAAGACGTATTGCTGCTTGACGTAACGCCGCTGACGCTGGGTATCGAGACCATGGGTGGCGTGGCCACGGCCGTGATCGAGAAGAACACCACTATCCCGACTAAAAAATCGCAGGTGTTCTCAACCGCGGATGACAACCAGAGCGCGGTGACTATTCACGTGGTTCAGGGTGAGCGTAAGCAAGCGACCCAGAACAAATCACTGGGTCGTTTCGACCTGGCCGATATCCCGCCAGCACCGCGCGGCATGCCTCAGATCGAGGTCAGTTTTGATCTGGACGCCAACGGTATCCTGAACGTATCAGCCAAAGACAAGGCGACTGGTAAAGAGCAGTCGATCGTGATCAAGGCCTCTTCCGGTTTGTCGGATGATGAGATCGAGCAGATGGTTGCCGATGCTGAGGCCCATTCGGCTGAAGATGAGAAGTTTGCGGCCCTGGTCGGTGCGCGCAACGCCGCTGATGGCATGGTCCATACCAGCAAGAAAACGCTGGAAGAAGCCGGTGATAAAGCCAGCGACGAAGAGAAGGCCGCGATCGAAGCCGCCATTGTTGCGGTGGAAGAGGCACTGAAGGGCGACGATAAGGACGATATCGACGCCAAGACCGCCGCGTTGACCGAGGTCGTTTCGGGTGTGGCGCAGAAGATGTATGCCGATGCGACCGCCGAGCAAGCGGCTGGCGCTGAGCCGCAGGCCGAAGCGGCTCCCGCTGATGATGCTGTTGATGCCGAATTCGAAGAGGTTAAAGACGACAAGAAGTAAGTCGTTTAGCTTTTTTTGACGGTAAGACCCAACGCGGGAGCCACACTTCCGCGTTGTTGTATCTGGCTTTTGCACTAGCGTTGTTGTTTATCAAGCGGATTTTTTATGTCCAAGCGTGATTACTATGAAGTACTGGGAGTCTCCCAGGATACCTCCGATCGGGATATCAAGAAGGCGTATCGTCGCCTGGCGATGAAGTATCACCCCGACCGTAACCCCGGTGACAAAGCATCGGAAGAAAAATTCAAAGAGGCCAATGAGGCCTACGAGATGCTCTCCGACACGCAGAAAAAAGCTGCCTACGATCAGTACGGTCATGCGGGTGTTGATCCCAATATGCGCGGCGGCGCGGGCCAGGGACATGGCGGCTTCGGCGATGTGTTTGGTGACGTGTTCGGCGATATCTTCGGCGGCGGAGGCGGCGGTCGGGGTCGTTCGCGGGTGCAGCGCGGGGCGGATCTGCGCTACAACATGGAGCTCGACCTGGAAGAGGCGGTACGCGGAGTCGAGAAGAAGATCCGTATCCCCACCCTGATCGGCTGTAAAACCTGTAGCGGTACGGGCGCTAAAGCGGGCACTAAGCCGACCACCTGTGGCACCTGCGGTGGCATCGGTCAGGTACGGATGCAGCAGGGTTTTTTCTCGGTGCAGCAGACCTGTCCTGCTTGTCATGGCGAGGGCTCAACGGTTTCCGATCCTTGTACCGACTGTCGCGGTCGCGGCCGGATCGAGAACACCAAGACCCTGTCGGTCAAGATTCCACCCGGGGTCGATACCGGCGATCGGATTCGCTTGGCTGGAGAAGGTGAAGCGGGAACTCATGGCGGGCCCTCCGGTGATCTGTTTGTGCAGGTTTCGGTGCGTCGGCATGCGATCTTCGAGCGCGATGGCAAGAACCTCTATTGTGAAGTCCCGATCAGTTTTGTCGATGCGGCGCTGGGAGGCGAGATCGATGTGCCTACCCTGGACGGCCGGGTCAAGCTGAAGGTGCCGGAAGAGTCACAGACCGGTAAGATGTTCCGCTTGCGTGGCCGCGGTGTACCGCCGGTACGCGGTGGCGCGCCGGGCGATCTGATGTGCAAGATCCTGGTGGAAACACCGGTGCATCTGAATACGCGGCAGAAGGAGCTACTGCGTGAGTTCCAGACTACGCTGGATGAGAAATACGCCAAGCATTCGCCCAAGAAGACTAGCTTCTTGGGCGGTGTGAAGAAGTTTTTCGAAGATATCTGATCTCGGCAAACGCGAGAGGTTCGGATAAAAAAGCGCCCCGGTTGTGGTTGGTTCCACGCCGGGGCGTTTTGTTTTTTGCTATTTAGCCCCAAGTCTGGTGCTAGAGAGAAAGCGACTCTTCAGCGCCGCGCTGATACAGATAGCAGCTCACCTGACCCGCATTGAGGCTGCGATGCAGTTGCCAGTGGTCGGGTACGGGTAGAGGCTGTAGGGTTTTTTCCGCTTCGATATAGATCCAGCTATGGGGGCCGAGCAGTGCCTGCTGCTCCAGTGCTTCGCAGCACCCTGCCAGCATCCCCTGGGCAAAGGGGGGGTCGAGAAACACCAGATCAAAGGTTTCCCGGGCCGGGGCGCTCTGAAGCCAGCGAACGGCCTGGCTATGAACCACAGTTGCGTCCTGTTCAGCCTCAAGCAGGGCCAGGTTCTGGCGCAGTTGGCGCACCACCAGGTCGGCACTGTCGACCAGGGTGACGTGGGCAGCCCCGCGCGACAGCGCTTCCAGCCCCAGCGCGCCGCTACCCGCAAACAGGTCCAGACAGCGGGCCCCGGGCAGTCGCGACTGGAGCCAGTTGAACAGGGT
>JBALTG010000146.1:0-11185 GCA_036964625.1 Motiliproteus sp. | reverse complement strand
GGCCATCTGTTGTTTGTCGAGGGGCTTGCCGTTACCGTAGATTAATCATTGTCGCGGGTTCGCCGGTCGGAGACGTCAGGCCATCTGTTGTTTGTCGAGGGGCTTGCCGTTACCGTAGATTAATCATTGTCGCCGGTTCGCCGGTCGGAGGCGTCAGGCCATCTGCTGGATTGGCTATAGGTCAGAGCCACTGCCGTTGGGTGTCTTGCTAAGCAATTACCCGCAGCGCTTATCTGGACGCAGGAAAGAAAGTGTTCCCTCCCAAACATTACCTGCATTTGCGCTGCCCCACCCCGCTATTGCAACAACCTGTAGTCATCAGGGGGCGGGCCATACATTTACAGATCAGGTCGCGAAAAGAGGCTACTCCTCTTTGTCTTTTACCGGCGCTTCCTGTTCGCGATCTTTATCTTCACCACCGCATGATCCACAACATCCCATAATATTTACTCCAGTTGATTTAAACAGGCATCGAGAATATCCCAGCGGCGGGTAAAGCAACATGATCCGGATCAAGTCTGTGGATATTAACCCGGCGGGTTAATAGGAGACGTAAGGATGCGTCACAAGAGGTTGGCCAGGGCAGGGGCGGCTGAAACTGACGGCATTCAAACATATCTGCTATAAAGTATGTTGGTTTGAATTGGTCCAGCCTGTGCTGCAAAAGATCCTTGGGGGTCGCTGTGCTTGAACCTTTAATTCCCGATAACGAAGCGACGCGGCTGTGTGCACTGCGTTCACTGAATGTCCTCGATACGCAGGCAGAGGAGCGCTTTGATCGCTACACTCGCCTGGCTCGGCAGATTCTGCAGACGCCCATCGTACTTATCAGCCTGATTGATGCTGAGCGGCAATGGTTCAAGTCACGCCAGGGGCTGGAGGCGACGGAGACCCCGCGCGCCTTCTCTTTTTGTGGCCATGCCATCCTCACGGATGAGTTGTTTTGTGTGGCGGATACGGCCGCCGATCCGCGCTTTGCCGACAACCCACTCGTGACCGGTGCGCCAGATATTCGTTTCTATGCGGGTGCGCCGCTGGTATTGAGTGGGGGGGAGCGTGTGGGGACGCTCTGTGCTATTGATATTGTGCCGCGCACTCTCAGTGCGGAACAGCGGGTGGCACTTCTCGACCTTGCCCGTTGCGTGGTCGATGAACTCCAGATTCGATCGACGCAAAGGATTCTGGCGGACCGTGAAGAGCAGTTGCAGAGGTCGTCGGAGCTGGTGCGCAGCATTATCGATACCGTCGTGGATGGTATTATCACTATCGATGCCAGCGCTAATATCTTAACCGTCAACCTGGCCGCCGTTCGCCTGTTCGGCTATCGTGCCCAAGACATGGTTGGTAAGAATGTAAAGATGTTGATGCCCGAGCCCTTTCAGGGCGCTCATGATGGCTATCTGCGTAACTACTTAAACACGGGCGATAAAAAGATCATCGGTATTGGCCGGGAGGTGTTAGGTCTCCGTCAGGATGGTGGCACCTTTCCGATGGAGCTATCGGTCGGCGAGATGGCGGTCAAGGGCCAGCGCATGTTTACGGGTATCGTGCGTGATATCACCGAGCGTAAGCGGATGGAGCAGATGAAGAACGAGTTTGTTTCGACCGTGAGTCACGAACTGCGTACTCCGCTGACCTCAATCAAAGGAGCCTTGGGGTTGATCCGCAGTGGCGTTACAGGAGCGCTACCGGAAAAGCTTCGCGGTATGCTCGATATCGCCTATAACAACAGCGATCGTCTGGTTCGGCTGATCAACGATATCCTCGATATCGAAAAGATCGAGGCGGGAAAAATGGATTTTCATATGACCCCGCTGGACTTGGTACCGCTGATCGAAGAGAGTCTGGAGGTCAATCAGCTCTATGCTAAGGAGCATGGGGTGAGCTATCGCTTTGACTCTGCATTGGCGACGGCGCAACTGCAGGCGGATCATGATCGGTTGATGCAGGTGCTGACCAATCTGCTCTCCAATGCCGCTAAGTTTTCTCCTGAGGGGGGCTGTGTGGTGATCGGGCTTGCTCAGGTCGACAATCGATTCCGGATCGAGGTCCACGATCAGGGATCGGGGATACCTGCCGCCTTCCGCGATAAAGTCTTTGCCAAGTTCTCCCAGGCCGATGGCTCCGACTCGCGGCTAAAAGGCGGAACCGGCTTGGGGCTGAATATCAGCCAGGCGATCGTCAAGCGCCTCGGTGGCCAGATCGGCTTTGATACTGAAGAGGACGTGGGTACCACCTTTTACGTCGAACTGCCCTGCAGCAACGCGGTGGCGTCCGCCGAACCGGTGCTTGATACTCATAGTGGTTTGCCCGCCGCGCGTATTTTGGTGTGTGAGGATGATCCCGCTATCGCCGCAGTGCTCCGTCAAATCTTGACCGAGGCCTATTTTGTGGTGGATTTGGCTACATCGTCACAGGAGGCGTTGATCAAACTGCGGCAGCGAGATTACGCCGCGATGACGCTCCATCTGCGACTACCCGATCAAGACGGCGCGGAGGTGTTGCAACTGTTGCGCTGTCAATCGCGCAATGCCGACATCCCTGTTATCGTCGCGTCGGTACTGAGCGATGCTGAGGCGGGCGCCGCTGATGCGTCCGTGGTTAGCCCTATGCAACCCAAACCGATCGATACTCAGCGGCTGATCGCCATGCTGCGCAAGGCCCTGCAGCCGCATGGGAGTGACAAGCCACGTATTCTTCATGTCGAAGATGATGCGGATGTCTGTCAGGTGGTGGCAACATTGCTTAAGGGGCGGGTCGAGGTGACCCCGGCCCCGACGTTCGCGGCGGCGCAGTCGTTGCTTGATCAGCAGTTGTTTGATCTGGTGCTGCTCGATCTGATGTTGCCCGATGGCAGCGGTGAGAAGCTGCTGGCACGGCTACCCCTGACGCGTAATGCAAACACGCCGGTGGTCATTTTTTCCGCCCGCGAGCTACTTGGCCATCGTATCCCGGCGGTGCGGTCTGAACTGCTTAAATCCAAAACGGATAACGACAGGCTGTTAACAACCATTATTGGCGCGCTACGTCCTCGCCAAGAGGCGCGGCATGCAGACCAGAATTTAACCACGCAGTCCACCGATGAAACCTGGGAGTAATGCGATGAGACCGCTCAAACGCATATTGCATGTTGATGATGAAGCGGATATCCGTGTTGTCACGGCGTTGGCGCTGGAGGCGCTGGGGGGCTATAGCGTCGAGTCCTGCGCCTCGGGTGTCCAAGCCTTGGCCGCGATTGAGGCGTTCGCCCCCGATCTGATCATTCTGGATGTGATGATGCCCGGTATGGACGGCCCGGCAACATTGCTGAAGTTACGTAAACTGCACTCGCAGGCACAGGTTCCGGTGGTGTTTATGACCGCCAAGGTGCAATCGCAAGAGATCGTCCAGTATCTCTCATTGGGGGCCAGTGGGGTAATTACCAAACCCTTCGATCCCCAGACGCTCAGCCATGAAATCGAGGCAATATGGACTCAAGTAGATGCTGCCAGCAGCTAAGGAACCTGCGAATAAGTCCCTTGCGCCTCTGGCTTTCAGAGCGATTGGATATCAAGGCGGCGATTACAGGCATACTGGTTGTCTGTCGAAAATCGCTAACACCGAGATCCGGTCGCTCTGAAATCCCCGAAGGGCGGGCTCTAGAACGGCCACCTGCTTTGTCAGACCGCTTGAAAAGGTCCAGACATTTCGCTGCGCAGTCTTTCGCGCACCTAGCCGTTCTAGAGCCCGCAGAGAACACATTGGACTTATTCGCAGGTTCCCAAATACTTTACTGAGGTTGATAGAAGGGTTGCAATGGCAGGCGAACGGCAGGTTCGCGGCAAAGAGGATGCGATATGAGTGATAACCAGGCGGCCTTCGTGGCGCAGCTTTATCAGCTACAAATGGATTTTTTGGCTAGCTGTTGTCCGCGTGGCCGGGTAATCGAGAGTGCCCATGCGGTGGCGCTGGAGGTGACCGATCCCAAGTTGCTCAGAGCATCGCTGCAAGTCATACATGATGAGGCGCATAAATTGGCTGGCGCCTCAGGATGCTTTGGCTTTTCGCAACTCTCCGTGGCTGCGTATGAACTCGAGCAGGGCTGCCATACCCTGCTCGTCAAAGAGACAGTCCCTGCTGCTGAGGACTCGGAGCGGGTTCAGACGCTGCTGCGGCGTATTCAGGATGCAGTCACGCCCCCGCTTGATTGACTGCGTTGCCGAATAGGGTAAGGATCACGAATAGAGGCCAGTGTTCACAGTAACGCTGAGGACTCGGAGCGGGTTCAGACGCTGCTGCGGCGTATTCAGGACGCAGTCGCGCTCCCGCTTGATTGACCACGTTGCCGAATAGGGTCCGTTACCGAATAGGGTAAGGATCGCGAATACAGTCCAGCGTTCACAGTAAACCTATACTAGGTTGAGGCGTAACGCTTGGCTGGCTGCAGCTGAGTCGCAAAGGCGTAATGAACCACAGGGACCGAGATTATGCAGGGACAAGCTAAGAGTTACCATCTGCTGGTTGTTGAGGATGATGAGGCGGTGCTGGCATTGCTCAAGCTTCAGCTACAGGGCGCAGGCTATACCGTGTCGACCGCGAGGCATGGTGCGGCGGCCTTGGATCAGATTCAGACGCAGATTCCCGATCTGGTCATCTCAGATATTCTGATGCCTGAACTGGATGGTTTTGGACTCTGTCGTGCTATTCGGGAAGATGCCAAATTAACCCATATCCCGTTTATCTTTCTTACCGCCCATTATCTTGATGCTGAAGATGAGCAGCTGGCAAAAAGGCTGGGTGCCGCAAGCTATATCATTAAGAATGCAGATCAACAAAACCTTCTGAAAGCGGTTAAGGCGGCGTTGAATAACCAGCGTACAGTGGAAAATAGCCTCACGCTGCGGTTTCCGGAATTGGCTGAATTAGCCCGTGAACTCCATCTACATCGCCTCTACGCTCAGCTCAATAAAAAAGTGCAACAGCTGGTCCACAGTGAAGCCAACCTGGCCAGAAGCGAGGCACGGTATAGCAGTATTTTGGAGTCGGCCCCGGACAGTATCGTCGTGTCTGATCAGCACGGACGTATCACCCTGGTTAATCAACAGGCCGAGCTGCTGTTTGGCTATAGCCGCAAGGAGTTGATCGGCAGTAAGGTGGAGCTATTGGTCGGCTCTGAATCGGCCAGTCGGCACCGTGCTTATCGTAATAATTTTTTGGCATCGCAGCAGCTTCGGCTGGAAAAGCGGCGGCCGCTCGGCCTCCCTGTGCGCTGTAAAAACGGCGATATCATTCCGGTCGAGATTAATCTCGGGAGTCTCAATGACGGGGGGGAGATAACGGTAACCGCGATTATCCGTGATATTCGCGAACGGCTGAAGGCCGAACAAAAAATCCTCCACCTTAATCGCGTTTATCAGCTGCTCAGCCAGTGTAATCAGGCGTTGGTTAAAGCCTCGGCGGAAACGGATCTGCTCAAAGCATTTTGTCGCAATATTGTCGACACGGGGGGGTACGCCATGGCCTGGGTTGGCTATGCGAAACCGGGCATAAGCCAGGCTTTCCAGGTCGTCGCCGAAATTGATAGTCAACATACTATTCGGGTTGCGCGAACCTCGACCTGCGACCGAAGCTGCCCGGCGTGTCAGGTTATTACAAAGGGCAAGGTGCTGCTCTGTGATCCTAAGGATCTGGATTCTTCACAGAAACGCTGTATGGGATTTGCAGCAAACGCGGAGATCTGTCACAGCATAGCGTTGCCGCTTGCCGATAGAGGATCGGTGTTTGGGGTGCTAGTCATCCATGCCGCGATTCAGGTTGCTTTTGATGACGCGGAGGAGTTACGTCTGCTCAACGAGTTGGTGAGTGATCTTAGCTACGGCATTATCACGCTGCGCAGGGAGGTCGCCAGGCAGCAGGCGGAAGCGGTGCTGCATCTTCGGGAGCGGGCCCTGGATGCTGCCCGTAATGGTATTTTTCTGGTCAATGTACTAGCCGACGATGACACGGTAGTCTATGTTAACCCAGCATTTTCCCGCATTACCGGGTATGAGCTTGAGGATCTTAACAGGGGGTGGATGAACCTGTTGTTCCGTCAGGACACCGAGCAGACGGGGCTCAGAGATATTCGTTTGGCGCTGCGTCACCGGACCGCAACCGAGGCTGTGCTGCGTAATTACCGTAAGGACAATAGCTTGTTCTGGAATGAGATCAGAATCTCACCGGTGCCGGATGAGCGTGGAGAGATTACCCATTTTGTTGGCGTGATAAACGATATTAGCGAACGTATGGCGTATCAGAAATCGTTGGAGCATCGCTCCAATCACGATCCGCTGACCCAACTGCCCAATCGCAACCTGCTCAACGACCGCCTGGAGCAGGTTCTTCTCTACTCCCGCAGGCACCAGCATAAAAGCGCCGTCTTGGTCGTGGACCTGGACCGGTTCAAAACCATCAACGATAGCCAGGGCCACACGCTCGGGGACCGGCTGATCTGTGTAATGGCCACGCGGCTTATGGGTCTTGTGCGCGAAGGCGATACGGTATCGCGCTGGGGCGGGGACGAGTTTGTACTGATACTGCCTGACATCGAGAATCGACAACAGATTGCCGGAATCAGCAGTAAAATTCTCGCGGAGGTCGCAAAGCCCGTCGAGCTCGAACAGCTCTCTCTGACTATCAGTTGTTCGGTTGGCTGCAGTGTCTACCCGGACGATGGAGGCAGTGCCAGCACCTTGCTAAAGTATGCCGATGCTGCCATGTATCGGGCCAAGGAGCTGGGTGGTAATCGCTTACAGTTTTTCGAACAGGCATTCAATCTTGCCGCGCAGGCACGTTTTAATACCGAGAGCGCCCTGCGGCTAGCGCTCGATACCCGGCAGCTGGTGATCCACTATCAGCCGGTGATCCATCTTGCAACAGGGACCATCCGCAGTGCCGAAGCCCTGGTGCGTTGGAACCATCCGCAAAAGGGGTTGATCCCGCCCAGTGAGTTTATTCCTGTTGCCGAGGAGTGCGGGCTGATCGTTGATATCGGTAATCAGGTGCTTGATAACGTCTGCCGCCAGCTTAAAATATGGCAAGAGCAGGGGCTGGCGTTGGACTCTGTTGCTATTAATGTGGCCGCTAAACAGTTTGCCATAGCGGATATGCATTCGACCCTGGCGTTGCGAGTAGCGGCTGCTGGCTTGACGCCCGCTGCGATCGAGATTGAATTGACCGAGACCGTATTGATCCAGGATCAGCACGAATCTCATGAGAATCTGCGCCTGCTGCAAGGATCAGGTTTTAGCTTAAGCCTGGATGATTTTGGTACCGGCTATTCCAGTCTTAATTATCTGCGCCGGTTCCCTGTTAACCGGATCAAAATCGATCAATCTTTTATCCGTGACCTGACCACCGATAACGACTGTGCCAGCCTGGTATTGACTATTCTGCAGATGGCGAAAACCTTCCATTGTGAGGTGATCGCTGAGGGGGTTGAAACCGAGGCTCAGCTGGAATTTTTAAAACTCAACGGCTGCGATTATGTGCAGGGGTTCTATTTCAGCCCGGCGTTGCCTGCTGACGAGTTTGAACAGCTAGTGCGTGCGTATCAATCGAAACCAGGCGTGCTTTAACTTGTCGAGCCGCGTCTAAGATCATCTTTCCGGGCCTCCCCTCAGGGGGCCTGTAAGTAATACACATAATCTGTGGATATCTCTGTGTGCAGCGTTACCTGAGCGTTCGCAAAGACGCATAAACACCGGGGGTACAGCAATTGTTCAGATGTTGATCAGTATCGGAGGGTCTCTCCTCGGGCGTGCGATGATAGGGCCGCAAGCCTGGTAAACAGGGATCTGACGTGCAGCCGATTGTCTGGTTTTAGGATTTGATTACAGAATAATTGTGGTTTGAACGGGCTTGGTTTGGAAAAAACATCCGTTTTGTAAAGAATACTTGACATCGCGTTGCGTGAAGTTATACCTTTGCCCACCTGTTTCGCTGTACAACAGCGAACAGGAAAGCAGATAAACGGCCATACCGGCCGCATAACAATAATTAAATCTGACTCCGCTGCTGTGATCCAGTATGGGTAAAGGTGAATAAGTATGCTTTGTAATAGATTTTCGTCTTCACCGAGGCCGTTAGTCCCGTCCCTCGTTTCTGTGTCCGGCATGGGCATCTCCCCGTTATCGATCAGATATCTTCTGTCTCAGGGTTTTATACCGCATAGATAGAGTTAAAAATATTGAACATAGCGTGTTAATGCTACTGACTTTTCCGGTTTTGCGAAGTTACCAGAAGTCCAGGATTTAGCTTAGCGGTTGCTTGCAGCAACCCGCGTAAAAGCGCGTTTGATCCCTGGCGGTAATCGGCATCACCACACGCACTCTGATGAAGGACGTTACTCCATGTCTGTATTTAGCCATCCCGAATTTGACCAGCACGAACAGCTCAATTTTTTCTCCGATAAGGCCACCGGACTGAAGGCGATTATCGCGGTTCACAACACCAACCGAGGGCCTGCGCTGGGTGGCTGCCGGATGTGGAATTACGCCAGTGATGAGGACGCGTTACGTGATGTGCTGCGCCTCTCTAAGGGGATGACCTATAAATCTGCACTGGCCAATCTGGGTCTGGGTGGTGGCAAGTCGGTCATTATCGGCGATCCACGCCAGCATAAGAGCGAAGCCCTGCTGGAAGCGATGGGTCGCTTTTTGAACATGATGGGCGATCGCTATATCGCTGCTGAAGATTCCGGGACCTCGGTGGCCGATCTGACGGTTATGGGACGCCATACCCGTAATGTCGCGGGTATCACCGAACGTACCGGTATCGACGGCCAGCCCTGCAACGGTGACCCGTCACCGGCGACCGCTTATGGCACCTTTATCGGCCTGCGGGCTGCGGTCAAGCACCGGCTCGGACGTGACGATCTGCGCGGCCTGAAAGTGGCGGTGCAGGGTGTGGGTAACGTTGGCTATCGATTGGCGCAGCATCTGGCTGCTGCGGGGGCCGAGCTGTATGTGACCGATATTCATCAGGATCAGGTGCAGCGAGCGGTCGAGCAGCTGGGTGCGACTGCCGTATCCGCCGAGCAGATCTTGGCGCTGGATGTGGATGTGCTGGCGCCTTGTGCGCTGGGCGCCATCCTTAACGATATCAGCATTCCGCAGATCAAGGCGCGGGTGATTGCCGGTGCGTCCAACAATCAGTTAGCCGCGCAGCATCATGACGCCATGTTGCGTCAGCAGGGGATTCTCTACACCCCTGATTACGCCATCAACGCCGGTGGCATTATCGACATCTACTACGAGCGTGTCGGCCATGATCATCACCGGGTGCTGGCGCACATCGAATCGATTGGCGACACCCTTAACGAGATTTTCCAGCGTGCGGACGCCAGCGATCGCCCCACCGGTGAGGTCGCAAACGAGCTGGCTGAGGAACGTTTTCTCAAGCCTCAAGCCGTTGTTGTTTAAATCCGCTGGATCGCGGGCCGCGATCTGCACCGATTGAATTTAGGGCGACAGCGGTTGCCCATCCGATAACGATAAGAATGGAGAGATAGTTGTGACTCTACAGTCCCAGAATGCAGTCGCCGGTGAGGTGACAGAGGATTCAAAATCAGGCTCGATGTGGTCGTCAAGAATGGCCTTTGTGCTGGCCGCCAGCGGGTCTGCCGTCGGCCTGGGGAATATCTGGAAGTTCCCCTATATCACCGGCGAAAACGGCGGTGGGGCTTTCGTCCTGATGTATCTGCTGTGTATCGCCATCGTCGGTATTCCGATCATGATCGCCGAGGTGATGATCGGTCGTCGAGGGGGTAAAAGCCCGATCAACAGCATGCGAGAACTGGTTAAGCTGGATCGCCTGTCCCCTCGCTGGAAATGGCTTGGCGGCATGGGGATGCTGGCCTCGTTCCTGATTCTGTCGTTCTATTCGGTGATTGGTGGCTGGGCGCTTTCCTATGTGGGTGCGGCTGCAACGGGTACTTTTGCCGGTGCCAGCACCGAGGCGATCGGGGCGATGTTCGGCGGTTTGCTGGCCGATCCTAAAGCGCTCTTGATGTGGCACAGCCTGTTTATGATACTGGTGATTGTTATCGTGTCGCGGGGCATCCGTTCCGGGATGGAGAAAGCGATTAATATCCTGATGCCCTTGCTGTTCGTGCTGCTGCTGGTGATGGTCGGTTACGCCTTGAGCACCGATAAGTTTGCCGAGGGCTTCGCCTTCCTGTTCAACCCGGATCTGTCCAAATTGACCACTGAAGGGATGTTGACCGCGCTGGGACATGCGTTCTTTACCCTGAGTCTGGGCATGGGGGTGATGATGGCTTACGGTTCATACCTGCCTAAGAATGTCTCGCTGGTTAAGACGGCGATCACCGTCTCCGTACTGGATACGGCTGTTGCATTGCTGGCGGGTCTGGCGATCTTCCCGCTGGTCTTTGCCAACGGTTTGGAGCCCGGTGCCGGTCCTGGCCTGATCTTTCAGACCCTGCCGCTGGCGTTTAGCCAGATGCCCGGCGGCGTACTGTTCGGAACCCTGTTCTTTGCGTTGCTGGTCATTGCTGCGGTGACCTCGGCGATTTCATTGTTAGAACCAGCCGTTGAATGGTTGACCGAGCACAAAGGGATTTCACGCCTGACCGGCACCCTGATTGCGGGTATCAGTGTCTGGCTGCTGGGCATCGTTACGGTGCTGTCGTTTAACGTCTGGGCGGATGTGACCCCGCTGTCGATGTTCGAGCGCTTTGAAGGCAAGACTCTGTTCGATCTGCTCGACTTTGCTACCGCCAACGTGATGATGCCGCTCAGTGGCCTGTTCGTGGCGCTGTTTGTGGGTTGGTTTATGTCCCGGCAAGCGGGCGAAGAGCAACTCGCGCTGGGCAACGGTCTGGCGTACAAGTGCTTTATGTTTGTCCTGCGCTTTGTGACGCCAGCTGCAGTGCTGGTGGTGTTTGTGAATAATCTGGCTTAACCCGCTGAATGCGAGCCTGTTTTAAACCAGGCCCATAAGTCTTTATCGTTCAAGGCCCTCTTTGTTATGAAGAGGGCTTTTTTTGTTGCTGCGCTAGGCAGGGCGCTGTTCCGGTACGCGCGGTGGCTGGTGGATGACTGGGTGGTAATGTCCGCTATAGGCTCGGTAAGGGGAACGATTAGCAAGCACATCAGCGCAGCAAAGACGCACCATTGCACAAAAAAAATACAGATCCTTTCAACGG
>JBALTG010000145.1:3005-11259 GCA_036964625.1 Motiliproteus sp. | reverse complement strand
GGAGCAATTATTGGCTAAGACATCAGACTTCATGTATTAACGCTTTTGCGCAGCAAGTTGATACATGATGTCTAGCGTTAGCGATCCAGAAGAGGGGATTGCTACAGGAACGCAATGGGAGGATATTCCCGATAACTGGGTCTGCCCCGAATGCGGTGCACCCAAATCACTGTTCGGTCCCGTATAAAGGCAAGGAGCGCGAGGCCAGAGATGAAGAAGTCCAAAAACGTTGTTACTCTCAGCCCTGACAAACTCGCTGAGGGGATGTATGTGTTGCTTCCCACAGGCTGGCTCGACCATCCTTTCCTGCTGAACCAATTTCTAATCAAGTCGCCCGGCCAGCTTGCAAAGCTCCGGCAGTGCGATCTAAAACAGGTCCATGTCGATCTGGACCAAAGCCAACTGCCGGCCAATTGGCCAAGCCTCTACGAACCCACCGATCGGCCGCATCCGCTCGACCCTAAAGAGAGCACAGACCTTCCTGACTGGAATCCTGACACCCTGATCCCCGATCAGCTGCTCGCCGCCCTGCACGATAGCAACATAAAACCAGAAACGCGCTCCCAGGCTGTTTATGACCACTCCCGTGAACTGATGAAGCGACTGCTGGACAGCCCTACTGCGGAGAACCTGAAGGCCTCAAAGAAAGTGATCGGATCGATTACTGACCTGATCCTCAGTGATGATCAAACCGCCGCCAACATGTTGCGCATCACCAGCCATGACTTCTACACCTATACCCATTCGATCAATGTTGGGGTCACCAGCATCATGCTCGCAAAAGCCTTGTTCAGGAACTCAGACGCGCATGACATGCATGAGCTGGGTGCCGGTTTTTTCCTCCATGACATCGGCAAAGTTAATATTAGAGCCGGTGTCATCAACAAACCCGGCAAGCTGACCGATGACGAGATGCGGCATATGCGCAGCCACCCCTATAAGGGTTATAAAATGCTCGAGAAGAGCGGTCAGTTAAGCGAAGAGAGCCGCATTATCATCTTGCAACACCATGAGCGCGCCGATGGCACGGGCTACCCCAAACAACTGCATAACCGCGAGATCCACATCTATGGCAAGATCTGCTGCATTGCCGACGTCTTCGATGCATTAACGGCCGAACGTTCGTATAAAAAAGCGCTGACACCGTTCGAGGCACTGCTGTTGATGAAAGAACAAATGGCTGATCATTTCGATAAGAAGATGTTTGCCGATTTCGTCAACCTGATGCACTAAGGTTCCCTACCCCTCCCCTTGCCGGGGACAAGCCTATAGGAGTTAATCCCAGCCTCCCTTATACTCGTTCTGATTTCGTTCACACAGCCAACCCTGCAAGGAGTGCCATGAAAAAGCTCAAGCATGAGAAAGAGTTACTCAAAGAAGCCATTCGCGTCGGCGGCGTCTACCTCAACCAGCGTGGTGCGGGGGAATTTGAGGCTAACGACAGTTCTGATCTTAAGATCACCGCTATCTACAAGCTGCTCGTGCACGATAAGCTGGTCCAGCCACTGGCCAAAGATCAGGTTGATCTGCCAAACATGCGCCATAAGCTGGCGTTATGGATCTCCCGCAACCTGCCCGCCGATCACCCCCTGCTACAGCCCTGATACCGGATCAGGACACCTCATCTCACCGAAAAGGAACAGCGCCATGCCCACCTTGGTGATCGGCAATAAAAACTACTCCTCCTGGTCATTGCGCCCCTGGTTGGTGCTGAAGCACCTGGGAATCGGTTTTGATGAGATCCAATTGGAACTCGACACCCCCGCGTTCAAAAAGCAGATCAATCTATATTCAGAGGCGGGCCGAGTACCGGTATTAGTCGTCAATAAGCTGAAAATCTGGGACTCGCTGGCAATCTGCGAATACCTGGCCGAAGAGCATCCGCACCTGTGGCCGGATGATCGCCATGCACGCGCCCTGGCTCGGGCTATCACCTGTGAGCTGCACAGCGGTTTCAGCGCCCTGCGCAATGAGCTACCGATGAATTGCCGTGCCCAGCAACGCCAGATCGAGATCTCTGCCGAGGCGCAATGCGATCTTGAGCGGATTGAACAGCTCTGGCAACAATGCAGCAACACGCGGACGCCTGAACAAAACAGAGCGGGTCCCTGGTTATTTGGACGCTTCGGCATCATCGATGCGTTCTTCGCTCCAGTTGTGATTCGACTCCAGGGCTATCGCCTAAGCCTGAGCGAAAACAGCGTCGCGTATGTCGAACACCAGCTCAACAATCCGCTGCTGCAGACCTGGATCCGTGCCGGTCAGGCAGAGACGACAGTGCTGCCACATGAGGAAGCCGGGGAAGTCGAGTAATAAGGTTTCACCTGATTACCCACAAACCTCAGCCATGATTCAGCCGCGCTTACCGGCTGATTTTTTAGATGTTGTGGGTGCGGGCCGCTTCGCCTTCGACGGGGGTTTTCTGGCCGGTCGGGCGGCATTCACCCGCCGCGAGTGCTCCGCCGCAGAGCGCTGTTGGCCGCCATGCCGGGTCGGTGTCCGCCCTTCGGCAGGGACCAATGACTGCGGGCTGCGCCCAATCAGATCGGCGCGGCCTATTTTTTTCAGCGTCTCGCGAATCAATGGCCAGTTATCCGGATCGTGATAGCGCAGCAACGCCTTGTGCAAACGCCGCTGCCGGGCACCCTTGGGAATCGGGATCGACTCCCCGTTCCGTTCAATCTTCTTCAGCGGATTGCGCTCACTGTGGTACATGGTGGTGGCATTACACATCGGCGAGGGGATGAAGTTCTGCACCTGATCTAGCTTGAAATCGTTGTGCTTCAGCCAGAGCGCCAGATTAACCATATCCTCGTCGCGGGTGCCGGGGTGCGCCGAGATAAAATAGGGGATCAGGTACTGTTTCTTACCTGCCTCGCGGCTGAACTTTTCAAACATTTTTTTAAACCGGTAATAACTGCCCATACCCGGTTTCATCATCAATCCCAGCGGCCCCTCTTCGGTATGCTCGGGGGCAATCTTCAGGTAGCCGCCGACATGGTGGGTGACCAGTTCACGCAGGTATTCCGGGTCCTCCACCGCCAGGTCATAACGCAGTCCCGAGGCGATCAGGATGCGTTTGATGCCGGGCAATTTACGCGCCTTGCGGTAGAGCTGGGTCAGATGGCGATGATCGGTCTTGAGATTGCTGCAGATCCCCGGATGGACGCAGGAGAGGCGCCGGCAGGACGCCTCGATCTTGGGATCGTTGCAGTGCAGCCGGTACATATTAGCCGTCGGCCCGCCGAGATCGGAGATGGTACCGGTAAACCCGGGGGTGCGGTCACGGATCTGTTCCACCTCATTGAGGATCGAGCGCTCCGAGCGATTCTGAATAATGCGGCCTTCGTGTTCGGTGATCGAGCAGAACGTGCAACCGCCAAAACAACCGCGCATGATGTTAACTGAAAAACGGATCATCTCGTAGGCTGGAATCCGGGCATCACCGTAGCTGGGATGGGGCAAGCGGTAATAGGGCAGATCGAACACCGCATCCAGTTCGGCCGTCGACAGCGGCAGCGGCGGCGGATTAACCCAGAGTTCCCGATTGCCGTGCTGCTGCACCAGCACCCGGGCGTTACCGGGGTTGGTCTCCAGATGCATCACCCGCGACGCGTGGGCGTACAGCACCGGATCAGCGCTGACCTGCTCGTAAGAGGGCAGCCGAATGTAGCTCTGAGTCCGGCGTGACCGGGGATCGATGATACGCAACGGTTGCGGCTCAGTAGACCCCATCGACTCAGCGGGCTCTGCAGACTGCGTTTCGCAAGCGGGCAGCTCCTGATACGGGCTGACCGGCGGCGTCACCCGTCCCGGTCGATCGATATCAGTCGAATCGATCTGGCCCCACTCCGGCGGCAGCTGCGAGCGCATCACCGCGGTACCACGAATATCGGTCAAGTCCGAGATCGGATCACCCGCTGCCAAGCGGTTGGCCACCTCCAGCAACGCCCGCTCGGCATTACCGTAGAGCAGGATATCGGCCTTGGAATCGGCCAAAACAGAACGGCGCACCTTGTCTGACCAGTAGTCGTAATGGGCGATCCGGCGCAGGCTGGCTTCAATGCCGCCCAGCACCAGCGGCACCCCTTTAAACGCTTCCCGACAGCGCTGACCGTAGGCTACCACGGCGCGATCCGGACGTTTACCGCCCTCACCTCCGGCGGTATAGGCATCGTCATGACGCAGCCTTCGCTCCGCGGTATAGCGGTTGATCATCGAATCCATATTGCCGGCGGTCACGCCAAAAAACAGCTGCGGTCGCCCCAGGCGCATAAAGTCGGTTTTATCCTGCCAATTGGGCTGCGAGATAATACCCACCCGATAGCCTGCCCGCTCCAGTACGCGACCGATCACCGCCATCCCAAAACTGGGGTGATCGACATAGGCATCACCGGTGATGAGAATCACATCGCAGGCGTCCCAGCCTAGCTGATCCATCTCCGCCCGCGTCATCGGCAGTACCGGCGCAGGTTTCAGTGAAGGATACGAAGGAGCAACTAACAACGGAGGTACAGCGTTCATAGTGATAACAGATCGGAATAGGCGGCTGGGGATTATAGCATCATGCTTAACTCAAAACATTACCCGACTTAAACACTGGGTTAAGACGGTGCGGAAAACGGTGACACTGCAGGGTCTAACTGCCGAGCCCAGCTGGAGAGCCCCGTCGTATGCCCCGGTGTACCCTCAGAGATGCGCAGCGCCGAGGCAAGGCGCACCAGGAACGCGTTCACCCTTCCCTGACAGACTGCTAGCGGGCGTTGTGCGCCCCGGCGTTTCATCGCGCGACTCAGGAACAGATCCGAAGCCGCTGGCCGGTCACACTTTCGCCGAGAGGATCACAATCACGATTCAGGGCACCCTGATGCCCGCTGGATTGAGCTAAAACAAGGCTGAGACTCTGGCAGAGCATTACTATGCTGCCGCAGACCTACATTAACCTATTGATTTACTATATATTAACTATACAGCTTAAAGATCTTGTTTTTTCCGGCGCTGCCCGGGCTTGGCCAGAATTTCTAAATAAAACGACTCTAATTGTAACGTTTCAGCCTCATCAATCGATTTATTTATCTCTGACAGATGAATCGTGCCGGCTTGTTGCTGCGTGTGACCATACTTACAATCAAAATCCCAAAAATCGGCGCCGTCGGGTAATGTCTTATTTCGTTCTCTTTTTAAATATTTTTTAACATCGTGCTTAATCGCGTCTACTAATCTAGCAACGTTGATTTTTGGATGTGTGAGTGCGAATGTTTTTTTCATGTTTACCCTAAAGAAGTCAGACAACAGCTCAGACCGTACCGAACATCTGGCGCATATTACGTAAAAAAGTGGCCAATAGCGACTCTGCTGTGGCTGGTCAGGCTGTATCGCCCAGGGCTCAGGCGGGGGCAATTCTGGCTTAGTTATAGACTTGGTTATGGGCTTGGCTCTGGCTCAGTTCTGGCTCAGTTCTGGTTCAGTTCTGGTTCAGCTCTGGCTCAGTTCTGGCTTAGCTCTGATGCAGCGCCGACCGGTCAGCCCATTTGTCACCGGAAATTTTAACGAGACCTGTAATATCCTTGCTAGCGCCGCATCTAATGTTCTGATTTTATTGCACCGGGCATAGAGTGGCCTGCGCTGCAAAACCGAACAGAATCAAGAGTGCGGTGAATGTTGAAATGCAAAGAGATCGTAGCGCAAGCAAGTGATTACCTGGAGCATGAACTGTCGCTTCAGCGTCGTCTTCAATACCGGGCACACCTACTGCTCTGCAGCAACTGCCGCCGGTTTAATCGGCAGTTTTGTGCGGCGATGGCGATGCTCCGGAACGTCCCTCTCGCGCCACAGGCCCCGCACCGCATCGATGCGATAAAACGCAAGATCGACAGCCTGGAATGATCTCGTTTGAGTCTATTGGTATTTCGATACTTTCGATACTTTCAATACCCCCCGATACTCACCCAAACAGCAGCGCTAGCCGCGGGATGGGCGAGTGATGCCTTGATTCAGCTATCCAGACTGACCGCCTGGATTGCAGTCAGGGCGATGGTGAAGACGATGTCATCGACCAGGGCGCCACGGGACAAGTCATTAACCGGCTTGCGCATCCCTTGCAACATCGGCCCGATGCTGATCACGTTGGCGCTGCGCTGCACCGCTTTGTAGGTGGTGTTGCCGGTGTTCAGATCCGGGAAGATAAACACCGTGGCACGTCCGGCTACAGCACTGTTGGGTGCCTTACTGCGAGCGACGCTCTCCATAATGGCGGCATCGTACTGCATCGGCCCGTCGATCAACAGATCTGGACGTTTTTGCTGGGCAATACGGGTGGCCTCGCGGACCTTTTCAACATCGGCACCCTGGCCTGAGGCGCCGGTGCTGTAGCTGATCATCGCGACCCGGGGGGGGATGCCGAAGGCGCTGGCCGAATCGGCGCTTTGAATGGCGATATCGGCCAGCTCCTCGGCATTGGGATCGGGGTTGATGGCGCAGTCACCGTACACTAAGACCTGTTCCGGCAAGCACATAAAGAACACCGACGACACCAGATTACAGCCCGGTGCGGTTTTGATTAGCTGCAGCGGCGGACGAATGGTGTTGGCGGTGGTATGAATCGCACCACTGACCAGACCGTCAACATGATCCGCTTCCAGCATCAGAGTACCCAGCGCAACATTATCCTTGAGCTGCTCTTCGGCGATCTCGGCGGTAACGCCCCGATGGCGACGCAGCTCAACCAGGCGCTCGACGTAGTGTGGACGGATCAGTTCCGGGTTGTAGATCTCGATGCCGTCACCCAGCTTAATACCCAAGCCCTCCGCAATCCTGCGGATCTCCTGCGGATTACCCAGCAGCGTGCAGCGGGCGATACCGCGATCGGCGCAAACTGCGGCGGCTTTGATGGTTCGCGGCTCTTCGCCTTCAGGCAGGACGATATGCTTCTTGGCCAGACGGGCACGCTCAATCAATTGGTAGCGGAATGCCGGTGGTGACAGGCGGCGCTCCTTTTGACCCGCGGTGAGGCTGTTAAGCCAATGGGGATCGATAAAGGAGGCGGTAATACCCTTGATCTTGTCGATCCGATCCGCGTCATCGGAGGGCACTTCGCTGTTAAAGTTCGGGATGCTTAGCGCGGTTTTCCAGATATCCGTGGTGACGCTTAATAACGGTAAGCCGGTGGCGATGGCGTCATGGCAGAGCTTCAGCACCGAAGGATGGGGACGCGTGCCCCCGGTCAAGACCAGCGCAGCCAGATCGATACCGTTAAGTGCCGCCAGGCAGACCGCCATAATGATATCGTCACGGTCCCCCGGGGCGAACACCAGCGTGCCGGGGGTTAGCTCGGCGACCATGTTGGCGACGGTTTGGGCACAGATGGTAATGCGATGGACGCGACGGCTATTGATCTGCCCGGCGCTGATCACCTCGGCGTTCAGATACGCGCTCATATCGATCACCCGTGGCGCCATCATCCGTTCGCGCCAGGGGATACAGGAGAGCAGTTTGAAATCATCGCAGAAAAGCTTGGCGTTTTGTTGAATCTCCGCGGTCCCTAAGCTGTGGCTGACGCTGTTGTTGGGTAGCACGTCCAGGCATAGCTTGCCGTTCTGATCCACCGGTGCACCCAGCATGTTGAGCACACAGCCGATCACCTTGGGATTATGGATGCCACCATAGGCGCGAGCGGTGATGTCGATATGATCCTGCAGCGCTTCGAGGGAGTCATTACCCGGGGCGCTCACCAGGATGACATCCGCGTCCAGCGCTTTGGCCACGCGTTGATTGATACGGGTGGCGTAGGGCTGAGTGCGGGTGGGCACCATCCCCTCGATAATAACGATCTCCTCATCACCGGCACGGTTACTCTCGTAGCGCTTGACCAGCTCCTCCAGAACCTCATCCCCCTGGTCGATACGCATCAGCCGTTCAACCTCACGGATCGCCATCGGCTCGGCGATGCTGTGGCTGCAGGAGCTGCGCAGAATATCGACCGAGCGGTCATTACTGGTATCACCGCTGGCGGTTTGAGCGATCGGCTTGAAGAAATGAACCTTGATCCCCTGGCGTTCCAGGGCATGAAACAGACCCAGAACGGCCGTAGTCAGGCCGGTGCCTTGGCTGGTTGGTACCAGCATCAGTGCGTGTGTCACTGCAAATCCTCGAGATATCGATGTGATGGTGCGACAGGCAAATAGCCCGAGCTTAGCATCGTGGGTTGGGGCATTACTGGGGCGTGACCTCCGACGAGGAGCCGTCACGCTCACGG
>JBALTG010000145.1:0-2909 GCA_036964625.1 Motiliproteus sp. | reverse complement strand
AACAGTGCAGTGAAAGAAAACCACCGATGCAACCGAGGTGCGGACACCTGGCGGCATGACCCGGAGATCAATCATGCCAGCCATTGAGGAATCCTTATGCCTCTCAGGCGTGGATTTAGCCGAGCAGGCGCTGCTTGGCTTGATTTATTTTAACCGCCAGATAGTTGCTACCGCCGCGATCCGGATGCACTTTTTGCATCATCCGTTTGTGTGCCTGGATGATCGCCTCTTTGCTGGCACCGGGTTCGAGCCCAAGGATGCCATAGGCTTCGTCCATGCTGATATCAGCACTGTCTGGCGCTGTATGCGGGCTGTCTGTTTGTTCCGAGCCGCAAGCCTGAATATCGGGCCGATGGCGCTCTATATAGGCATCCAGCAATTTAAGCCCTTCAGGGTCCTGCCGGATCGCTTGTTGATACAGCTGCGCCAGCTCCGAATCGGTTAACGCCTCTAAATGGCGACCTGCGAAGGGGCCGTCAATAATATTTCCAGAAATATCACCGCTGTCATGATCCAGAGACATGACCAGCCAGCGCGTTGTGATCTGCGACTGCTGGCCTGCAGTTTGTTGGCCAGGCCGATGGGGCTGCTGCTGTTTCTGTTGATTAGACAGCCAACGCAGTAACGGCAAAATCAATGGCAGCAACCTGCGAGCGAAAGGCAACAACGTGCTGAAAAGGGCGACCAACCAGTGCAGTCGTCCCGTGAGGGCTAACCAGAGCCCGAGCAGCGCCAGCGTGACTAACAGAAGCTGGAGTAAAAAACGTTTACCACGTTGCGGTGCGCGTTGTAAAAACCAGCGAACGCCAACGACCAGCACCCACAGTGTTAGCGCAAAAATCAGGATACTCAAGAGGGGTGGTGCTCCAGTTGCCGGGTCAATTGTTGTAAGGCGGCCGAGCCACGGAGGTTAGCAAGTGCGGCTCGGCCCGCAGTGGCATAGACCGCAATGGCGCGGAGGAGTTCGCTTAATGATTCAGGGCTGTGCAGATCAAAGCGGCAATGCGCGCCGTGACTGAGCCGAGCCATCTGTTTGAAGCCGTTAGCGGCACTGGCGTTATGGCCCTCCTGAAACAGGAACAGCGGCAGCCCGCGCAAGCCGCATTCACCGGCAAGCTGACACAACGCATCCAGCGGTTCTTCGATACAGTCACCGATAAAGACTAACGCCTGCACCGGCTGCTGACGGTGGACGCTTAGTGCGTGCTCCAGCAAACGCATGATCTGGGTCTGCCCACCCAAGCAGTGCACGGCCGTCATCGCCGTAACCAGCTTGTCGGCCCCCTGGTGCCAGGGACTGGAGCGCAGCTCGTCATAGCCGCGATAGAAGCAAAGTTTGACCTGAAGCCGCCCCAACTCGCGGGTTTGGGTAAACATCTCCGCTTGCAACCGACAAGCGGTATCCCAGGTCGGCTGGCGACTGGCCGTAGCATCCAGGGCAAAAATCAGCCTGCCGCCCGTGGTGGTTTTAGCGGGCGCAGGATGGCGTTTGATTTGATCCAGAAATTGCTCGACCGGATTACTGACCTGCTGGGACGGTATTTTCGGAGCGCTCATCGGCAGACACCAAGGCTAAGGATACGCTTAGTATAAATCCGTTGCCGCCTAGTCTGGAAGCGCCGCAGCGCGCAGAGCTCTGATCCAGCCTGACACGGGCCACGACCAAGCCCCAAGCCACAAGCCACAAACCCCTAGCCACAAGCCTCCACCATTACAACTGCTGCTGCATGAACTCCAGAAACGCCCGCCCCGCCTTGGAGAGGTAGTGGCTCTTCTTCCAGCCCAAACCCAGATGCAGAGGGATCGGCGGCTGAAACGGTACCGCAACCAGCTTGTCTTCCAGATCAAGAATCATCGACAGGCCGGTGCTGATCCCAACGCCATCGATCACCAACGACTTGAGCAGCTCGACCAGGTTGGTTTCGAAGCGGATATCCAGCGGCCGGTTGTTTTGGCGGCAATACTGGCTCACCGCCTCGCGCAGAAAGTAGCCCTCGCGAAACAGCACCAGCGGCTCGCTGCAAAACATATCCAGGCTGATCGACGCCTGCGCGGCAAACGGATGCTCGCAGGGTACGCAGGCCACGACCTCTTCATCGAACAGCTTAACCACGCGGATCTGGTCGTGTGCCCGGTCGCTGCGGATCAACGCCAGATCCAGCTCACCGTCGAGCAGCATCTGCTGCAGCGATGCAGTACCCGCTTCAATCAGATTGATCCGCACTCCCGGATAACGGCGCTTAAAGGCTGATAATGCCGACGGCAGGTAGTAGGCACTGAGCATACTCGATGCGCCAAACTGGACCACGCCCGACTCGACCCCCTTGAGCTCCTGCAGCTCCCGCTCGGCTTCGTGGACGCGCTCGAGAATCAGCCCCGCATGCTTAAACAGCACCTGGCCGTCGGCGGTCAGGGTCATCTTGCGCTCGGCTCGATTGATCAGCTTGAGATCGGTTTCATCCTCCAGCTTACGGATCGACATACTCAGTGCCGACTGAGCGATCCCCAACCGCGCGGCAGCCTGGGTGAAGCTCCCTACCCTGGCCAATTCGCAGAAATAGCGCAATCGTTTGATATCCATCGTTCCGGCCGCCATCGCTATCGCCCCCAGCTGTTGGTATCACCCTACGGGCCCACCTATCAATATTATTGATTGAAAAAATCAAAACCATATATTGTACTTATTTCTGCCAACTCGCTACCTTGGTAAAAAATAGCTATTAACCAGCGAGGCACATTATGAGCAATAACCGCACTCAATTTCAGTGGGACGATCCCTTCTTCCTGGACGCACAACTGACCGAAGAGGAGCGCATGATCCGTGATGCCGCACGTGATTATTGCCAAGGGCGGCTGATGCCCCGCGTGCTGGATGCCAACCGCAACGAAGTATTCGACGTTGAGATCAT
>JBALTG010000144.1:4244-11558 GCA_036964625.1 Motiliproteus sp. | reverse complement strand
GGCTATGTTATCGTCAAATATTGAAACTTTTATACCATAATAAAATCCGCCATAAACTCAGAAGGTTGATTGATTCTTATCGAACCAGCCAAGATAGTTGGATAAATATCTGATGGCGACACCCTGAAACGTTGGATCCAGCCCTTGAGTCGTTGATGGTAGTTGTTCACCCCTTGAACAGGGAAGACTGATGCCTTGATTCTTTCATCTGCTCTGGCGTTGAGCACCTTGTGCTCGAGATGGTGCTTGCGGGTCAACGTTTCAAAGGTCAGATAAGCGTCAGTATAGAGAACGGTATCTCGGTTTGACGGGGGTAGCAGATGCGGCTCTACATTCTTCAGGGTGAAGTGCTTGAGAACAAAGCCCGCCTCACCTGCAGTGCGGTCACGAGCCACCAGAACGGGCACCCACTTGGCGCCTTTTTTGTTGTCGTTACCACGCTTGCTAACAGGGCGTTCAGGGATCTTACGCTGGTCTTTGAATGATTCGCAGAACATTTGATCATGGTTGCACTTAGGGCATCTAAGATCGGACTGACATTGTTGTTCCAGATGCTCGATAATTGCAGATATTGCGTCGGGGTGCTGCAATCGCCCCAGAAGCAGGTGTCGTTGACAGGAGCTGAGCGAGTCGATGGCTATAGCTAGTTGGTTGAAATAGACCTGTTTCATTAGACACCACCGACAATTGCTGAGGTTTCCTATAGTTTAGTTCAGGATCAATACCTAAACAGAACATAGCCGGGTCTGCTTATTAAGGAGCTCCCTGTTAAGGAAAGGTACGTATTTGAAATGGCTTTTGAATGACAGCCGATTAACCCGTTGTTTAAGGCCGATGCTCTTGATGCCGTTACTGAAGGCTCCATTACTGAAGGTCCCGGCTTTGTTGTTAAGCCTGCTACTGATCGATGCAGCGTCGGCCACGCGCTTTGGCCTCAACGAGCGTATGCTGACGCAGGTCGAGCAGCAATACGGCAGCGAGGCACGCGACCGCCTGTCTGCCTGGCAGCAGCTGACCGACAACTACCAGGGCGATAATGAGTGGCAGAAGATCAACCGGGTCAATCGCTTTTTTAACCAGGTGCGTTTTCTGGATGATCTGGATCACTGGCAAAAAAGCGATTACTGGGCCACCCCGGTCGAATTTCTGGCGACCAACGGCGGCGACTGCGAGGATTTCTCCATCGCCAAGTACTTCACCCTCAAAGAGCTAGGCATCCCCACCGCTAAGCTGCGGCTGATGTACGTTAAGGCACTGGAACTCAATCAGGCGCATATGGTGGTGACTTATTACGAGACTCCGGAGTCTGAACCCTTGATCCTGGATAATCTGATTACTAAGATCGAACCCGCTTCGCGCCGGACCGATCTGAAACCGGTCTATAGTTTTAATGCCGAAGGGCTCTGGAACGCGAAGGAGCGCGGCCGCGGAGTCCTGATCGGTCGACCCGATCAGCTCCGCTTATGGACCGATCTGAGCCAACGGATGCAGAACCAGCTTGAAGGGCGCATCACCGATGGTTAATAACAACAACGCCTGGATGAACGCCGCAACCAGCCATGGAGCCCCAGTATGCTGAGCCAACGGATGCAGACCCCGCTCGAGGGGCGCATCAACGATGGTTAATAACCAACAAACGACCGATTAACGCTAACGTCATGGATGGTGCCGTACTATGACCCTGTCGCGCCAGCTGATCTCGATTATCAGTGTGCTTTTTTTGCTGCTGTTCGCCGCTAGCTTTATCACCAGCGTCAACAACAGCCGTAACTTCCTCCAACCGCAGCTGCTGTCGCATGCGCAGGATACGGCGACCTCGCTGGGTGTGTCGTTGCGCGAGCATATGCCGGAGCGGGATATCGCATCTATGGAGACCCTGATCAACAGCATTTTTGATCGCGGTTATTACCGCCACCTGCTGCTGACGGATATGTCCGGGGTGACTCTGGTGGAGCGGCAGCTGGCGGTTAAAATTAACGGTGTGCCGGACTGGTTCGTGGCATTTTTCCCGCTGGAAACCCCGCAGGCGGAAACGCTGATCACGTCTGGCTGGAGCCAGAGCGGCCACCTGACCCTGAGCAGCCATCCGGGCTATGCCTATCAGCAACTCTGGTCCAATGCCAAGGATACGCTGCTCTGGACCGCGCTGGCGTTTATGCTCGCCCTGGCCGCAATTTATGCCTTTGTCCGCATCACCTTTCGCCCGCTGTACGCGCTAGAGCGGCAGGCCGAAGCGATCTGTCGCAGTGAGTTCCCGATTATTGAGCCGCTGCCGCGTACCCGCGAGCTGCGCCGGGTGGTGGTCGCCATGAATAAGATGACCTCTCGACTTAAGCGGATGCTGGAGGAGCTGACCCTGCAGCTGGAGAGTTTTCGTCAACGCGCGTATACCGACCGCCTGACCCAGCTCCCCAACCGCAGTGGCTTTGAAGCCCGGTTGCAGGCGCTGCTGAAAGACTCGGAATCTGCCCCGCAGGGGGTTCTCTGGCTGATTCGGCTACGAGATATCGCCCGCTACAACCAACAGCATGGCTTGGATGCCGGTGATGCACTGATCACCCTGGCGGTACAGCAACTGCAACAGCATCAACAGGGGCTGGACCAGGCTCTTTGCGCGCGCTTATCGGGTGCGGATTTTGTCCTGCTGGCACCGGGGTTAGCCACCGCGTCGCTAGCCCAGGATACCGAGCAACTGAGCCAGCGGTTACAGATACTCAACTCGCTGGCGGGCCAGTTCAATGTGGCCGGGTTGCAGTACGATAAGCAGCAAGCGCTGGCAGAGCTGCTCAGCCGCGCCGATCTTGCCCTGTCCAAGGCGGTCTCGGCGGGCCCCAACGCCCACTACACCGAGGCCAGCCCAGTTGCCAGCCAAATCCTGCCGATTAACGGCAGCCAGCAGTGGCGGCAACTGCTGGTCAACGCCCTGGAAGCGCGCAGCCCCTATCTGCTGGCACAGCCTGTGGAATGGTTTGGCGACAGCGACAGAACCAACACAGGCGAGCAGCGCAGCCCTGAGGACTTATCCTGCCCAGACACCCCGCCGAACCCTCTGTTCAGCGAGTTGCTGGTACGAATCCCACAGGGCGATCAACCCGCGCTCGTGGCCGGAGCGTTTATCCCGATGGCGGAGCGGCTGCAGCTGGCACCCCAACTGGACCGGCTGGTGGTAGAAAAAGCGCTGGCACACCTGCGCAGCACCGTCAGCGCCAGTAACAACAACGACAGCACCCTGAGCGTATCGGTCAACCTCTGTTGCGCATCATTGCTGGATCCGGCGTTCTGCCAGTGGCTCAACACCCAGCTGGAGCAGGCCCCCGCGCTGAGCCGCCGGTTGGTGTTTGAGATTCTGGAGCAATCTGCAATCCAAAGCCTTGAAAACACCCGCCAGTTTGTCGCCGGGGTGCAAGCGCTCGGCGCCCGCGTCGCCCTGGAACACTTCGGCCTGCACTCGCTGGGCTTCCACCAGCTGCGCTGCCTTAAAACCGATTACCTGAAAATAGACGGCAGCTTCAGCCAGGGCATCGCCACCCATGAAGATCATCAATTCTTTATCCGCACCCTGTGCAAGTTAGGCCACGGCCTGGGTATGCTGATCATTGCCGAGCAGGTAGAGACCCAGGAGGATTTAGCCTGCTTGCAGAGCCTGGGGGTTAACGCAGCCCAAGGTTATTACCTGGGCAGACCGGAAGCGATTTGATTTTTTGTGGGCTGGGTTGGGTGGATTGGTGTGGGTGTGGGTGCCCAGCCTGGCATGGGTAGTTGCTTGGGGGTTCTGTCGGAATGAATTCCGACCCACATAAACCAACAACCTTGGCTTCTTTTGTGGGTCGGGCTTCAGCCTGACATTAGTAGCACCTTGGTCGGTATAGCGACCAATCTATGCAGGAATATTGGGGTTGGTGGGTTGGTGGAGCATCCCGACATGGGTAGCCGCTGAGGGTTTTGTCAGGCTGAAGCCCGACCCACATAACCACCAACCTTGGCTGCTTCTTTTGTGGGTTGGTGTTCAGCCTGATATTGGGTGGCCGCTTGAGGGTTTTGTCAGGCTGAAACCGACCCACAGGGATATGTGGGAAGTGTCTTAAATGCAGGAGCAATTTCAGACCGACCCACAGGAACCAACAGGGTTGCTTCTTTTGTGGGTCGGGCTTCAGCCTGACATTAGTGGCACCTTGGTCGGTATAACGACCAATCTATGCAGGAATATTGGGTTTTGTGGGTTGGTGGAGCATCCCGACATGGGTGGCTGCTTGGGGGTTTTGTCAGGCTGAAGCCTGACCCACATAACCACCAACCTTGGCTGCTTCCCTTTTGGGTTGGTGTTCAGCCTGATATTGGGTGGCCTCTGGTCGGTATAAATCCCAACCCACGCATGTATATCGGAAGATCAAGACAACCCGCACAACTTGCCCCGACGCGTAGCGTCTTATGCTGCGTTCCACTCCCTGGCTATTCGCGCTAACATGATGACAGTTAGACCCTTCGATGCCGACCTGGTGGAGCATACAAACCATGACTGGTAAACCATCCGATGCGCTGCAGCCCGCTCTCGCCGACAATAGACCCGCTCCTGAATGGGATCTACAGGAAGCTCGCAGAATTTTGCTAACGCGACTTGCACCTTATGACTGTGATGTCTACCTTTTCGGTTCCCGTGCAGAAGGGACGATGAGGCGTTTTTCTGATATTGATATCGCCATAGCCCCCCATCAGGAACTCCCCTTTGATCTGATTTCAGAACTCCGAGACGAACTGGAGCAGAGCCATATTATCTACCATGTTGACTTGGTGGATCTGAGCCAGACGACGGTCAAATTCAGACAAAAAGTCGAGCAAGGAGGGGGGCAATGGAACGCTTAAAAGAGAGACTGCTCGTTGCTGATAAGCCCTTGGGGTCGCTCAATAAACTGGTACAAATTGAATTTCCTGACGACATCGTGCGCGATGCGACAATCCAGCGTTTCGAGTACAGTTTTGAGGCGGTTTGGAAAGCCGTAAAAAAGTATCTGGACCTTATTGAAGGTATCCAAGCCAATTCGCCAAAAGCCGTCATACGGGCCTCAATGGAGACCGGCTTACTGGACGAGCGCTCTTCTCGCCATGCACTGCTTATGGCCGATGATAGGAATTTAACATCTCATACGTATAACGAAGAGTTAGCGAAGGAGATTGCCGGACGTATACCGCAGCACGCGGCAGTTATGACCGCCTGGCTCCACAGCTGTCAAAAGCAGATTAAAACGTAATCGCTAACCCGAGCATCCAACATGTTTTTTAATCGAGTAGAAAACGATCTGATCCGCCGACTAGTTAGCCGCTTGAGGGTTCTGTCGGAATGAATTCCGACCCACAGGGATATGTGGGAAGTGTCTTAAATGCAGGAGCAATTTCAGACCGACCCACATAAACCAACAGGCCTGCTTCTTTTGTGGGTCGGGCTTCAGCCTGACATAGGTGGCACCCTGGTCGATATAAAGGCCAATTCATACATGTATATAGGAGTTTGTGGGTTGGTATTTTAACCCGACATAGGTGGCACTCTGGAATCGGGCTAGCCTATATCCGCCCACTCGGATCCAAGTTTCCTAACCCGGTCCGATAACCCAGAATATGAGCGTGAAGCCGAATAGCATCTGCCATTGACTGCACCGATCCAATAAACCTGCAGGATTCACCAGGGTAAAAACATGTCGTTGATTTTAACCCCGCTAGCAAAGGCGGTAGCATCACTTGAAAACGCAATTGCTCAGCCCAAGAATGAGTTTATCCGCGATGCGGTCATTCAGCGATTCGAATACACCTATGAGCTGTGCTGGAAAATGCTACGCCGGCAGTTAGCCGAAGATCAGGGCGATTCGGCGGTCAAACTCCTCTCTCGCAAAGAACTATTCCGGATGGCCGCCGAATACGAAATGCTGAATGATCCCGTTGCCTGGTTTAAGTATCACAAAGCCCGTAATGAAACATCCCTCCTCTACGACCAAACCAAAGCCGAAGAGGTTTATCTAATTGCCATCGAGTTCAGCGAGGATGCTCGCAAACTGCTGCAGCAACTGCTGACCAAGAATCGTGATTAATTTATCCAGAGAAGAGATGGCCGAATTGATAGCCATACTCCATTGCAGCCTCCCGGAAGGAGTGAAAGCCTACGCCTTTGGCTCACGCGCCACCGGAACCGCCCGTTCGGGCTCCGATCTTGATCTGCTGCTGGACGCAGAAAAAGTGATCGATTGGACGTTATTAGCAACGCTCGAAGAGGCACTGAGCGAGTCCGACCTCCCCTTCAGGGTCGACGTGCTCGACAAAGCCCTGGTTTCTAACATGTTTTTGAGCCGCATTAAAAATGCTCTGATCAGCCTGCCCATCAGTTAAGTGATTCCGGCGGCAATTTCAGCCAGACATAGGTGGTTGCTTGGGGGTATTGTCAGGCTGAAGCCCGACCCACATAAACCAACAACCCCAGCTTGAATATCGGGGTTTGTGGGTTGGTGTTCAGCCAGGCATGGGTGGCTGCTTGAGGGTTCTGTTGGAATGGAACCGATCCGCAGGACCTGACAATGACCTCAGAGCCAAATACTGTCCCAGTGGGGATAATCAGCCAGGCGATGGACTAATCCAGCTCGCAGCGGATTTGCGACGAGGTAACGCGCGATGACCGGTCGATCCTCTTCGCTTCGCAATGCTCGCTCATAATACCTGGGTTGCCAAAGCGGCTGGCAACGCCCCCTTTGATGCGCATTGATAACTCTGGCACTGCGTCCCTTAAGTTGTTTAATACACTCGCTGAGCGTGTACACAGAGCCCAAGGTTGCCAGGATATGAATATGATCTGGCATCACTACCCATGCCTGAGACAAAAGCTGCTCATCCGTATCAAGCCGACTGAGTTGCTGGATGACTATGCGTGCGCGGTTAAGGTCATTGAATACGGGGATGCGGTTATAAGTCACAAAGGTAATAAAATAATCACGGCCTGGTTCTGAATAGCGTCCGGCTAGTAAGCGATTGTAAGACATCCTTGTCACCCTGAATTAGATTATCAGCCAGTTTAGGTCATATAAGCGCTGTGGGTTGGTGTTTCAGCCCGGCATAGGTGGCCGCTTGAGGGTTTACTTCTTTTGTGGGTCGGGCTTCAGCCTGACATAGGTGGCACTCTGGTCGGTATATAGACCAATCCATGCATGAGTATGGGGTTTGTGGGTTGGTGTTTCAGCCTGACCTAGGTGGCCGCTTGGGGGTTTACTTCTTTTGTGGGTCGGGCTTCAGCCTGACATAGGTGGCACTCTGGTCGGTATATAGACCAATCCATGCATG
>JBALTG010000144.1:0-4149 GCA_036964625.1 Motiliproteus sp. | reverse complement strand
GCATGAGTATGGGGTTTGTGGGTTGGTGTTTCAGCCTGACCTAGGTGGCCGCTTGGGGGTTCTGTCGGAATGAATTCCGACCCACATAAACCAACAATCCTAGCCTGCGGGTTTTGTGAGTCGGTCTAAAATTGCTCCTGCATTTATGGCTTTTCCTACATCCCAAGGTCGGGTTTCTACCCGGCGGTTAATTAGATGAAATACCGCGTGTGTCTATCACCACTTTGGCTGCGAGGAGTAGTTTATCCACCGCTTTAAACTGCTTATGATCGACCAGCACCAGGACGATATTGGCGCGTTCCAGGGCATCATGCAGCGACATGTGAGCGATCCCTTTATCGGCCAAGGATTCTGGGGCCTGCTTGATATTGGGCTCAACCGCGATCAACTCGCCGACATTCTTACCGGCTAGCTGCTGCACGATCTGGAGCGCGGGGCTTTCACGCAGATCATCGATATCCGCTTTAAACGCTAAGCCTAAACAGGCGATCACGGGCTTTTTAAACTGGTCGGCTGCTTTGACTACCTGATCGATGACATAGCCGGGCTTGCTGTCGTTGACTTCGCGTGCGGTGCGAATTAACCGGGCTTCTTCTGGTGCCGAGCTGACGATAAACCAAGGGTCGACGGCGATGCAGTGGCCACCGACACCCGGGCCGGGGTTGAGGATATTGACCCGCGGATGGCGGTTGGCCAGTTTGATCAACTCCCAGACATTGATCTTGAGTTTGTCGCAGATGATCGACAGTTCGTTGGCGAAGGCGATGCCAACATCGCGCGAGGCGTTTTCGGTCAGTTTGGCCATTTCGGCGGTGCGGCTGTCGGTGGCGATGCACTCACCGCGCACGAAGGTCTGGTAGAGTGCGGTGGCTCGTTCGGCACAGCGCGGGGTCATGCCGCCGATGATCCGGTCGTTGGAGACCAGCTCCTGTAGCACATAGCCTGGCAGTACCCGCTCCGGACAGTGGGCGACGTTGATATCGGCCTGGTCACCGGCTTGTTGCGGAAAGCTCAAATCGGGACGGTATTGCGCCAGCCAGCCCGCCAGCTGCTCGGTCGCTCCGACCGGCGAGGTCGATTCCAGAATGACCAGGTTGCCGGGCTGCAGCACCGGGGCGATAGTTTCCGCCGCGGTCTTGATAAAGCCAAGATCGGGCTGATGATCTTGTTTAAACGGGGTGGGCACGGCGATCATAAAGGCGTCGGCTGGCTCTGGGATCAACGTGGCGCGCAAATTACCGGTAGAGACCACGCTGCGGACGACGATATCCAGATCCGGTTCAACAATATGGATCTTGCCCTGGTTGATGGTATCGACGGCATGCTGGGAAACATCGACACCAATCACCTGCAACCCTCGCGAGGCCAGTACCGCGGCGGTCGGTAGGCCAATATAACCCAGCCCAATTACGGATACGGTTTTGAAAAGCATTCTGTGGACCCCTGTATATGAACCGAAAGCATGTTAACCGAAAGCACATTAACAGAAAGAGCATGAATCGAAACCAGGTTAACTGCCTGTCTATTAACTAAATCCATGTTAGCAGAGCATTAAAACAAAAACGTCAGTCTCCTACCGATCAGACGCGTGCTTTTTGACCAACGCGTCGACGATGCGAGCACTGGCTTGCCCATCACCATAGGGGTTATGCGCAAAGCTCATCGCCTGGTAGGCGTTGGCGTCATCGAGCAGGGTGCAGACTTCGCTGATGATCTTGTTCAGATCGGTGCCGACCAGCTTTACGGTACCGGCGGCGACCGCTTCAGGGCGCTCGGTGGTGTCACGCATCACCAGCACCGGTTTACCCAGTGACGGGGCCTCTTCCTGAATGCCGCCGGAGTCGGTGAGGATGATATGCGCCTGGCTCATCAGGTAGACGAACGGCAGGTAATCGAGTGGTTCGATCAGGTGAACATTGTCACACTCGGCCAGAATACGATTAACCGGTTCGCGCACATTAGGATTGAGGTGCACCGGATAGACCACCTGCACATCGTCACGCGCGGCCAGCTGTTTCAACGCCGCACAGATCTGCTCGAACCCGGCCCCAAAACTCTCACGCCGATGGCCGGTGACCAGAATCATCTTCCTGGGCGCTTGATCTTGAACTCTGGCGCGCTGCAGGAAGGAGAACGTTGGAATTATCTGCGCCAGCAGCGCGTCATCGGACTGCAGTTTGTGCTGTACCCACAGCAAGGCATCGATCACGGTATTACCGGTGACGTCGATGGCGCTGTCGGCCACCCCTTCGCGGAGCAGATTCTGTTGCGACTGCTGGGTGGGGGCAAAATGCAGGTCGGCGATGGCACCGGTGAGTTTGCGATTGGCCTCTTCCGGCCAGGGTGAATAGAGATTACCGGTACGCAGGCCCGCTTCTACATGGCCGACCGGGATCTGCTGGTAATAGGCCGCCAGCGTCGCTGCAAACGTGGTGCTGGTATCGCCGTGGACCAGTACCCGCTGTGGGCCAAAATCAATCAGCACCTGACGCAGGCCTTGCAATACGGCGCAGCTGACGTCGGTCAGGTCCTGCCCTGGTTTCATGATATCCAGGTCATATTGCGGCTGAATATCGAACAGTTCCAGTACCTGATCGAGCATCTCGCGGTGCTGGGCAGTGACACAGACGCGGGCATCGAAACGGCCATCCTGCTGCAGCGCCTTGACCACCGGCGCCATTTTGATCGCTTCCGGACGGGTACCAAAAACCAGCAAAACTTTAATCAACGCCATCAATAACTCCTGTGCCTGCACTGTGTCAGCTTGCTACGGCTGCTCACAACAGTAGATTAGATCTTGCTGTGTCGCTAATCGGCGTCGACAGTGCGCGACCAAGCGCCGTCAGGACGGAAGCAAGTGAAAATTAAAACATGTTAATTTAGCATAGTTTTCGGCCCAATCTGCGGAATATTCTACTGTGGGCGATGCGTGGTGGGAGGAGGGAGAACCAAAGACCAACGTGCTCGCCCTGAGCGTGCTGTTTTACCGCTGCGCGCTATTCGCAAGATGGCTTATCGCGCCGTAAGAAAGCGCAGCACTAGCACTGCGAGGGGCTGAGCCCTTAGCTAGAACTTAATAAATATTATTGGAGAACAACGAGAAGGGGGTTTTCGCTAAGATCATAAAATCTAGCCAGATGGACCAGCTATTGATATAGGCCAGGTCGTATTCGACCCGTTTTTGCATTTTTTCCAAGGTGTCGGTCTCGCCCCGGTAACCATTAACCTGGGCAAGGCCGGTGATACCCGGTTTGATCCGGTGCCGCATCAGGTAGGCATCGATCTTCTTACTGTACTCCTCATTATGCAGCACCGCGTGAGGACGCGGCCCGACCATGGACATAGATCCCTGCAGGACATTAAACAGCTGCGGCAGTTCGTCAATACTGGTGCGCCGGATAAAACGACCCACCCGGGTGACGCGCGGATCATCGCGTGTCGCTTGCTGCACCTGATCTGGAACGGGCTGATCAACGTACATGCTGCGGAATTTCCATACCCAGATCACTTTTCCGCCCCAGCCGTGGCGCTTCTGCTTAAAGATAACAGGCCCCGATGATTCGAATTTAATCGCCAACGCCGTCCCTAGCAGCAAGGGGCTGAACAGGACCAGCGAAATCAAGGCGAGCACGCGATCCAGCAGGCTTTTGGCGAACACCCCTCCACCCGACATCATCGGACTCTCTGATAACGACACCAGCGCTAACCCGCCAACCTCGCGCACACTGTGATTAAGTAAGTTCATGCAGAATATATCCGGCACCCAAACGACATCCACGCCCAGGCCACTCAGGCCATCATTGATGCTGCCAATCCGGCTCGAGCTTTGCATTGGTAACGCGATATACACACGGAGAATTTCGTGTTTACGGATGAGATAAGGTAGCTTATCTACGCCCCCTAGACAGGGGGAGTCCGGGTTATTCCACTCGGGATCGACGGAATCGACATCGTCTACAACCCCAACCACTCGGTCAGGCAACCAAGCATTGGTATTGAGATGATTAACAAGATGCGCCGCGAGATGCCGCGTTCCTACCACTAACACAGGCAAACGATCCGCACAATATTGTTGGTACATCCTGACTGTACGATACAGTGACGCGTGGATGAGTACCTGACCGACGTAACCGCCAACAGCCCAGAGCC